>DAORHS010000342.1:0-5499 GCA_035438165.1 Prosthecobacter sp. | reverse complement strand
CATTGCAGCCCCAGAAACAACTCGCGCGTTCGGGCGGCCGTCGCGTGGCGAATATCCTCTATCTCACACTGACACTGGCAGTGATCGTTGGCGGCGTGTTGCACCTGCGACCTGCCCAATCTCGCGAGGAGGCTGAACTTGCAGCGGAGTTTGATGCCAACGTGGCACCTGCCTGTGTTGACTTTGAAGCCCAGCTTCAAGAAGCTGCCGCAACGATGGATGCGCAAATGAGCGAGGGCTTCGCCGGAATCGCGGAGGAGTTTGCCGAGATTTGTGTGAACTCCGACGGCTTCATCGAGCGTTCAAAGGGAGAAGAGGCCGCTGCGAGAACGCTCAGTGATGCCATGCGGGCGTCGGTCACTGACCTTGTCGCACGCTGCCTCGACGACCTTGAAGCCCGTTCAAAGGACGCACAGGCATTGCTGGAATTACGCCTGTTGTTGGAGTCTTCAAAAGATAGCCCGTTTGAACCCCTTCTGGAAAAGCATTCCCAACAAGTCAGGAGCTACATTCCGCAGCCTCCGACAAGCGAGATTCGAGGCGGCGGTCTGGGAAAGACCTTTGATGAAGGAGTGACGTGGATTCCGATCCTAGGTGATGCCTGGGATGTGACGAAATTGATTTTTGGGGACCCTCGGGAGAACGGAATTCGAGATCGCGCAAAGAAGTTTGTTAACACCGAAAAGAGTACGTGGCTGGCCATTGTGACCGAGTTCAAAAATACCATTCCAGATGTCGCCACCACTGAACAAAAGTGCCGCGCAGCTTTCCAGCCTGGAGCCGCCATTGCACGCCTCACCGCTCAATGAAATCATCCCGCCATATTTTCATCACCACAGCCTTGCTCGCCACTCTGTGCCTGTGCACGGCCCAAGCGGGACGCGTGTCTCTCCTGATCAAAGGAAGCAAGATGGCGCTTAAAGGCGGCGTCAAAGAAGCCACCGATCAGATAGGGAAAAAGGTCGCCAAGCTGGCGGAGGAAAAGCTGGCGACTCGCTATGGCAAGTCCGCCCTGGAGAAAGCTGACTTGTTGGCGGCCAGCAAAAAGCTGCCGCGAGATACCGTGCTAAGGCTCCTGGGCGATCACGGCGATGTACTGGCACGCCACGGTTTCTCCGAAGAAGCGATGCAATTTGCCCTGAGGCACCGGGGGCCAGGTGTGTTTTTTCTTCGCCATCCGCAGCTATTTGACGCCCTCAAGAAGTCCGTGAACTTGGACAACCTTGACCCGAAGGTTGTCACCCAAGCCTGGCGCTGGGGCGATGACAAAGCCATCGGAGGATCGCTGCAGCGGCTCCGGGAATCCCTCACGAAGGCGGGGATGAACAACGGCAGGACACGGGACTTCTGTGAAGACTTGTTCGCCGCAAGAGCCCCCACCGGCCGCATTCCTGGCCTGCCCAAAGGCACCCAGCTCATCTCAGGACATGTGGGCGAGGCACGCCAGGGCATCGACTTTCTCCGCGCCCAGAACGGGCGTATCCATGTGATGGAGTTCGGAACCGGCCGGAAGCCCGAGGCCGGGGAACTCGACTGGCAACGCATCAGGACCAATCTGGCTGATTTTCTTGAGCAACAGGACACGAACGCGCGCATCAATCTTCGGGGACAGGGATTCCCCAATGAACTTGTGACCAATCCCGCCAGACTTCGCGATCCATCCTTCCCCATCGAAAAGTTCGTCCAGCGTGAGATCTACGCCCCCGAGCTGGACACCTCCGAACTGCTGAGGGCCGGCAGAGACATCATCGCTCATCGACTTAACTGACATGATAGCCAAGAGCACTTCAAAGCCGTTGAACCCACCATTTGGAACTCAGCCACAAGAATGAACATCCCACACCTTACGCACATTGACCGAAGTGAATTTTACCCGCTGGTCCGAAACGCACTCCGTGGGGAGGACGTTGTGTTCCCGCTGACAGTGCCGCTCGGCAACCCCGGGGGATACAGCGGGCAGGCTAGCATTGCGATTCACGCCGCGAATGAGGCGGAATTCGAAGCTGGCATGGAACTGGCAGACTGGACCCGTTTTCCTGCCCGAATTCGCGCCGCAGCCACAGCCCTGCGCGACGCAGGCCGTTTTGGCACCTTTTCCGTTGAGCATGAAGAGGGCACTCTCATTATCACGGAACAACCGAACGGGCCGCTGCCCTGACTTGAGCTCATGAGCCGACAAGTTCCACTCACAAGACCTTCGGGCAGCCCTTTGACGATGCTCTTCAAAGCGACGGCGTGGGGAGTCTTGTCCTCTGGATTACTTGTATTGGTAAGTACCTTCTATCTGCGGAACCATCTCTCCCGGCACTATCAGGCGAACATAACAGCACTGGCCGCTACGATTACAGAGGTCGATGGCAGTGTTAAGGCTCTTCAGCAGGATGCGAGTTCTTCGTCAAAATATCTCGACTCAATGAGGTGGCAACTCCAACAGACGAGGAAGGCTGTTGATGCGTTAAACACTGAGGTGGGAAAGTGGACCGATTTACTTGGCACCACCGCCCCCAAAACACTGCTGAACGCGGCCAGTGCTCTGTCCTCTTCCAGCAAGATGGTGAACTCCGTGGCGGATAAGCTAGGGGCAATCCCATTCGACCCTGCGGCTAATGAGCGAAAAAATCTTTATGAAATCAAAGGCAACCTTGCGGAGATGGCGGGATCACTTCACAAAGTTGGCGATGAGGTCGGAGGGTTAACCGGGACCGTCGGAACCCTTTCGCGCAAGAGCCTCGAATCAGCAGCGAAGGTATTGGCGGATTCCGAAGAACAGCTTGATTCCCTTGGAAAAGGCTCACTCGATACGTTGCCGGGCACACTTGCAGCCTTCTCGCAGCAACTTAGAGTCCATTTGGTCCTCATCGAATCGTCCTCGGACCTTGTCCACTGGGCATCCCTCCCACTCATTGCAATTGGATTGGGTTTTCTCTTTGCGGGCATCGCCATGACCAGGTCTGCATCACTTCACTTTGCCTGATTTGCCCTTTTTCACAGCGAGATGAGGAGCCAAACACTCGGACAACAGCTCCCCGACATCGAGGTTCAAGGCCAGTCCATATCGGATCAGGTTGAGCAAGGTAGGGTTGTCTTCCGGGTTCTCGATGTATCGGGCCGTGGAGCGGTCGAACCCGGCGGTGCTTGCCAGCGATTTCTTTGACACACCGGCAGCCTCCCGCTCCTGAGCAAGTCGTTTGCTCAGTTCGGACACAATCTGGCTGGCAGCGTCGTCTGACACACCTTCGACCATGATTGACAATTTCGGAACTGCGGATGAGGATAAATCCCCACCCATGAGCGGCTGACCTCCTGGGTAGGCAACATCTCAATGCAATCCTGATCCACCTCAAGCCATGGCGCAGTCCTTTCTTACCCTGGATATTGGCCCGCTCTCCCATTCGTTGGAAGCGGCGGTGATCAGCATCGGAAGGGCAGAAGACAACATGGTTGTTCTGGATGATGCGTCCGTATCGGGCCACCACGCCGAGATCGAGCAGACAGAAAGTGGCTTTGTGGTCCGCGATCTGGGTTCAACGAACGGCACCAAGGTCAATGGATCGCCGGTCACTACGGCTGCACTCAACGACGGTGATCAAATTTGCTTTGGATCGGTGCTTGCAACAATTGCAGCATCATTGTCTCCCAAAGATCAAGAGCATACCAAGCAGAAGGCTCGGGAGAGAAGTCTTATTCAAACAACGCCACGAGGAGGGCGGGTAAAATTAATAGCCTTGGCTCTGGTTGCCATTCTGACTGTGATCACTTCCGGATGGTGGTTACTATTTAACAAACCAACAGCAGCCAGTGCAATTGCTTCGTCAACGCAAGGCAGATACGCCGAATATCCAGTCATCGGAGAGGAGGTGACTGCTGCGTTGCAGCGATTCAATCGAACGAGTGAATCTCTAAAAACAGTCGAGAAAGGCAGCGGCGTCACTGAGAAGCAGATGATCATTGCGAAGTTCACTCCTTCTCCCACCCATGCAATTGATGTCAGAATTAGAGATGGGTATGTAATCGGGTTTATTTATGTTAGCGATGACAAGAGCCTTGCGCATGCCAAGGCTGTAGCGCGTGACATCAAAGCAATTTACGCGGCCACCACAAAATCCCTGGGAGACGACATTATCTTGCCAGGCACTGGTGGGGACACCCTCGATATTGTCTCGTTCATAGACGGCATGGTGATCGCCTGCTCGAACCGATTCTCAGATGCGTTTTTCCAGTCATATGAGCTGAAGGAACAGGGCAATAAAACTGCTGCACAACAAAAAAGCGCGTCCAATTCAAGCACTCAATCAACTGGAGCGGGTGCCAATGGAAGTGCGAAAATCCCGCTTGAGCAGCATCTATCATCCGAGACACCAGTGTCCGGTAGAAACGCAACGAAATGGGTCGGAGCAGTCGCAGGGGCAAATCCTCTTGGAGCGAGGAATGTCATCTTTGGCAGTTCGCGGAGCGAACTCAGTAAGCCGACTGATGATACATATCACTTTTTTCAATCCGACAAATTGATAGGCGTAACGAAAAGCTGGAGTTTGGATGGACAAACTTTCGACGCCATTTGGGACAACGTGATGCGAAACTTTGTCCACGGGAATGTATTTGACCGAAGGGAATACAAGACCTCAGGGATAAATTTCACGGAGGCTTGGATTGGATTCAAAGACGCAATTGTGATTCTGGTTGGCAACAAAAAAACCAACGAGGCGTGGAGACCTCCACCTGATGCAGTTAAAGTGCATGTGATTGGGTTTGATTACATTCGTGACGGTATGGGAATCCAACTGGAAAGTTTTGTGGACTCCATATTATCGGTCGTAAATACCAATGATTCTTCAGGAGTCCAGATCTCCCGCTTTGGAGATAAGACTGTCGTTACCAACAAGAATTTGCCAAAAGATTCAGTTGATCCATGGCGTGCAAGCAGAAGGAAGGAACTGAGGACAACCTCGGAAATTGAGTCGGAGGCGTCTGGAATCGCGAAGTCTGAAAGTGATCTACGGCAGCGGATTCTCGCAGATTCCCTGATCTCTCAGTTAAATGCTGAAAAGATCGACCCCTATAGAAATGCCGACACGGGGGATTATGGATTCAAGTTACAAGATGGAACCCTCATTACCGTGTCGAGCGCCGATCAGGTGACCATCACCAAGCCATCGACATTCTAGCGTTCATTTGCCTCACAGCAAAGGCGAGTAAAAGGTTCCCCTTGCTGCCACTAACGGAAAGCTAAGAGTAGGCGAAATGAACCGCTCTCGCAGGCGGCTCACTTGCCCCAGCATACCAGACCAAAACCCCGTTCCGCCCATTTCGAGCGTGAGAACGTGGACCATGGGATCTCCTTCTGCCCGGTGAGGTGGTTGATCAATGGCAGTCCCTCACCAGCGATGAACACCCGATTGGGTTTCTTTCCGTATCCGTAGATCACCACCCAATGATCCTCATCGGCACGCGGCGTTCGGGTGAGGGTGATGATGGGGAAGCCCTGGTCGATGGTGCTGA
>DAORHS010000341.1:0-5502 GCA_035438165.1 Prosthecobacter sp. | reverse complement strand
GGCCGGATCCGGGATGGCGACTCCAAAGTCTGCCGCCAACAGAGGGCTCGTTTCGACCGAAGGGGCCGACGGAATGATCGCGTCGTCAATGACTTCAACCAGCTCAACGGGTGGTAGGGCTGATTTCCACTTCCCCCCCTTTTTCTCTGCGGGGGTCCATTTTCCTGGTGGCTCGGCATCGGGGAGTTTGGACTGCTGACGATCGCCCTCTGCGCCTACCATGGTTTTAACGCCCATCGTTGCCGCTCGGCCACGGGGGCCAGGGCGGTCAGCGCCTCCACCACGCGCGCCGTGGTGCAGTCGAGCATCATTGTGCTGGCGGCCGATTATGTCATCACCTCGTTCCTGGTCTGATCATGAGCGCCGACGCCAACACCTTGCTGCTGCACATTGAGGGCCTGTTCAAGCGCTTCGGTGACAACGTTGTGCTCGATGGTGCGAGCCTCGATGTGCCGCGCGGGAGCCTGGTGACCGTGCTGGGGCGCAGTGGCGCGGGGAAGTCGGTGCTGCTGAAGTGCCTGGCGGACGTGATCCGGCCTGACAAAGGAAGCATTCAGTTTGATGGAAAACCGCTCAGCATCGGTGATGCCGCCGCACGGGCCGACTTTCGCCGCCGCTGCAGCTTTCTGTTTCAAAGCAATGCCCTGTTTGATTCGCTGACCGCCCTGGAAAATGTGGCGCTGCCGCTGGAGCAGACCACGGATCTGACTGACAAGGAGATCACCGTGCGAAGTCTGGAGGCGTTGCGCCAGCTCGAACTGGAGGCGCATCAGGACCGCTACCCCAGCCAGCTTTCGGGCGGAATGCAGAAACGACTGGCCCTGGCGCGGGCGATTGTGACGCGGCCTGAACTCGTGCTGTTCGACGAGCCCACAGCCGGGCTGGACCCGCTGCGGCGCAATGCGGTCTTCGCCATGATCGCCAAGTATCAGCGGCAGTTTGGCTTCACAGCGCTCGTGGTCACGCATGATCTGACCGAGGCGCTGATCGCCAGCGACCGTGTGGCGCTGCTTGACAAGGGGCGGATGTGCTTTGAAGGCACACCTGTAGAATTTTCCGCCTCCACCGAGCCGGTGGTGTGCGATTTTCGCGACAGCGCGGAGGCACTTGGCAGCTCCCTTGCTGCCATCCGACGTGGCGAGGCTCTTAATTCCGAAGACTCATGAAACAATCCAAGCTGGAACTTTTTGTCGGAGCATTCGTGCTCCTGGGCATCGCCGCCATCATTTATCTGACGGTCAAACTGGGCGCCGGATCGATGATCGGTGGTGAAACCTACGTGCTGGAGGCCCGCTTTACCAATGCCGGCGGACTCAATGCGGGCAGCAGCGTTCTGGTGGCGGGCGTGCCCGTAGGGCGTGTCGAGGGCATTCGCGTGGATGCTGACGACTACAGCGCCATGGTCACCATGCGTGTGCTGGCCGGGCTGAAACTGCCGACGGACACCATGGCATCGATCAAAACGACCGGTCTCATCGGTGACAAATATGTGGCGCTCGCTCCGGGGGCGGACGAAACTTATCTTGATTCCGGTGCACGAATCACAATGACTGAGTCCTCCGTGGACATCGAGTCGTTGATTGGCAAGATGGCTTTTGGCAGTGTTGAAAAAGGCAAAGACGAAAAAGAACCCGTTCCATGACCCTACGCGTATTGTTTCCCATTCTTCTGGCCGCATCCCCGCTGGTCGTTTCCGCCCAGCTTGCTGATGCGCAGACCCGGCTCAAATCGGCGGTGACCGAAGTGCTTGCCGTGGCCGACCGAACCGCCAATCGCAGGGCATTGCCGGAAAGCATCCGTCCGGTGCTGCAGAAGCACGTGAGTTTTGAGACGATGACCAAACGTGCTGTCGGGCCGGGCTGGCGGCAGTTTACCGCGGCGCAGCAGCAGCAGGCGACCCAGCTTTTCGCGACACTGATCATTCGCAGCTACAGCAGCAAGTTCACCCCTGGAGAGCATCCGGTGATCACATACAAGGCGGCGGTGTCACCCGCCGCTGGTCGTGTCGATGTGCCCACCGACATGGTGTACAAAGGCAGCCGTTACAATGTCGTCTATCGCATGGAGCAGGTGCAGGGCTGGCGCATCACCGACGTGGTCATCGAGGGGGTCAGTCTGATCGCCAACTATCGCAGCCAGCTGGACGCGCAGTTTAAAAAAGGTGGCGCAAATGCCGTCATAAGCTCTCTTACGCAGTCCGTTTCCCGTCCCCAATGAAATCCAACGCATTCACACTCCGCCTGCTGTTGCTGGCAGCCTCATTGCTTCTGACCGACTGCACGACGACAGCGGAGAAAGCTGCTGCCAGATCGCCCGCCGCAGCCTCATCCACCGCCGTTTCAGGCAAGGACAAGGCCTTGAACCAACCCGGCCAGGTTCCGGTTGATCCGTTGGACGAGTACGAAGTGGCGGAGGTTTCCGATCCTCTGGAACCGCTGAACCGGGGCATGTTCTGGTGCAATGATCAGCTCTACACCTTCATTTTTCGCCCGATCTCGAAAGGCTACGAGATCATCCTGCCCAAGCCGGTGCGCAAAGGTGTCGATAACGCGTTTGAGAACGTGAAGTATCCGGTTCGGTTCGTGAACTGTGCTCTTCAGGGCAAGTTCAAGCGTGCAGGAAAGGAGACCGGCAAATTCTTCGTCAACACCATTGGCGGAGTGGGGGGCATCTTTAATCCGGCGGAAAAGATCCCGGCGCTTGCCAACGTGCCCGCAGAAGACACGGCACAGACCTTTGCCTCCTGGGGCATCCCTCACGGCCCGTACATTGTGCTGCCGTTGCTCGGTGCCAGCAGTGTGCGTGACACGGTGGGTTTGGCCGGGGACTACGCGCTCAATCCTGTCAACTGGCCCTACCTGTACTGGTATGGAGCCAGATCCGAGCATGACTGGGTGACCGTTCCGCCTTCAGCCAACACCCTGCGTTCCATGCCTGCTCAGTTGGAAACCTATGACACCGCCACCAAGGATGCCGTGGATCCTTATCTGTCCGTGCGCAGCACCTACATGCAGAACCGTGCTGAAGCGGCCAGGAAGTGACCAGTCACGTTTGTTGATGTGACTTGGGAGATCCCGGACGGGTTCGTCGCTTTCTGCGGCAGGATTACTCCCTCACCGGCAGCGCACGCGGGATGTTTTCGAGTCCGGGCGAGCCAAACTGCATGGACTCATCGTAGATCATGCTGCGGCCACTTTCGACATTGTTGGAGGTGTCCAGGGCGTCGTCCGAGTGTACGATCCGGGGCTGGATGAAGATGAGGAGTTCGTCGCGTGTGGTTTGATTCTGCGTCGTGCCAAAGAGATGGCCCAGAATGGGGATGCGGCTGAGGCCGATGACGCCGTTCTTGTTTTTGGTGGTGCGTTCGGTGATCAGGCCGCCCAGCACGACCGTGGCGCCGTTTTTCACGGCGACTTCGGTCACCAGTTCCTGGGTGCCGATGGTGGGCACCGTATTGCCGCCGATCGTTTGTGACCCGACGATGTTGTCATTGACCTGGGCGATGCGCAAAGTCACCTCGTCATCGGAGTTGATCAACGGAATGACCTCAAGTTTGAGCACCACATCCCGGTACTCCACGCTCACGCTGGTGTTGGCGATTCCCGCGGAGAATCCTCCGTTGGACAGGATGGTGGCGGGAACGGCAATGCGCTGGCCGGATGAGATGACCGACTTCGCCGCGTTCTTGGCATAGACGCTGGGTGTCGCGAGCACCTTGAAGTCGTTGTTGCTGTCGATCACTTTGATGTAGTTGCTCAGGGCGCCGATCTGCCCGTAGAAGTTGAGCTGCCCAAATTTGGCGGGAAACTGGACGATGTTGGCCACGGTGGACGTTGTCGTCGAGCCGGTCGTGGTCGTGGTGGAACTCGGGAAGCCGGAGCGGTTGACACTGAAATCACTCAGCACTTTCAAGAAGTCGAAGCCGTAGTTGAAGTTCTTGCCGAGGCTGAGCTGGCCGATGATCGCCGAGATGTAGATCTGCTGGGGACGCACGTCCATTTCCTTCAGAAGCTGGTCGATGCGGGCAATGTGTTCGGGTGAGCCGGAAACGACGAGGCTGTTGGACTGGGGATCGGCGATGAGCAGGGTTTTGCCGACGATCATGGACTCGGGTGCTCCGACCTCCTCCGGTGCATCGAGCATGCTGCGGTGGGCATTGGAGCCCGTGCTCATGCCGCTGCTGCTGCCGAAATTGTTGCTGGAACCGAAGTCAGCGTTGCCGACACCCACGCTGTTGCGGGCGTCGGTTGAGGGCGTGTTGGAACTGGCTCCGGTTTGACGGCGACTGCTGCCGCCGCGTCCGCCACCGGAGGCCGCGCCATCGTTGGACTGAATGTCAGTGTCCTTGGCCAGCGCATTGTAGGCCACAGGCAGGAAGTCAGCCACGTCGAGGTATTTGAGCCGACGCTTGAGGAAGTTGGTGCCGTCATCCTGCTTGTCGAGTTTTTCGACCAGGCCCCTGATGTAGGTGATGTCCACGGGGCGGCCGATGACGAGGAGTTCATTGGTGCGCCGGTAGGCGAAGACCTTCACCCGCGATGCCGCAGGATTGGTCGCCGTAGTGTTCGCGACACCCACGGGACTCACAGGGACCGCAGGCACTCCTGGACGGGCGACGGGATTCGGCACGGCAGCCACGGGTGCCGTGGAGGTCTTTGCCTTTTCCTCCTGCTCGAAGATTTCGTTCACGATCTCGGCCACGAGTTCCACATCCGAGCGTTCCAGCTTGATCATTTCATTCGAGGTTTCGGTCGGGGGGACGTCGATGATCTGGGCGATCTCACAGATGCTGCGGATGGTGGCGCTGTTTTCTGTGATGATGAGGGCGGTGTCGTTCGAGACTCCGGTCATCGCACCGTAGCCGTGCAGCTTGATGACCTGCTGGAAGGCCTTTGAGGCGTCATCGGCGGAGACGTGCTGAAGCGGCAGCACGTAGTGGCAGATTTCCTCAGTTTGCGGCAGATCACGCAAAGAATTGTACACTTTCAAGCCGTCGGCGGTGGGGCTTTTGCCGCCAGCGTGGTTGATCAGCTTCGCCGTGGTCGCATCGACGTTGATGATGGCGTAACCGTTGAGCAGGAGCGTGGCCTCGATAAAGGCGATCGCGTCCTTCTTCGTGAGCATCTGCGGAGAGATGATGCGGAGCTGCTCGCCCTGCAGGGCGGAGTCGAGGATGAGCTTTTTGCCTGTGAGCTGCGTGTAAAAGGGGATGATGGCCTGGATCGGGGCGCTGGGGAAATTGACCTTGATGGAAGCACCTTCACCGACCGGCACATAGGTGCCAGCATTGGCCTGACCTGCCGGGACGGGCAGCGTCGGAGCCAGACTGGGTGCCTGGGCCCTCGTGGCCTGGCGCATGCCGAGGATGAGGATCACCAGCAGCACTGCAAAACGCAGCCGGGTCGGCAATTGAGATGGAAAGCTGGACATATTATTGAAATTATATTCAGTATATTGAATTTAGAGCTAACGGCAAGGATTTAGTTAATACCTATTAAAATT
>DAORHS010000340.1:0-5503 GCA_035438165.1 Prosthecobacter sp. | reverse complement strand
GAACGATGTGAGCAAGGCGATGGAATCCACAACGTGCCCGCCGTCCGCAGTCACCGGTTCCACGTCTGCTTCACCTTTGTCTCCTCCAGCATGCGCTTCGCGTCGAAGTGCGGGTTCTCGCCGGGGATCGGCGCGGGGATCGATTTCATCCAGGTGTGGAGTTTGAATTGCAGGGCCTTCGCACGTTCGTTTTCGGTGTCGGCGAGGTTGCGGGTTTCGCCGAGGTCGGTGCGGAGGTTGAAAAGTTCGAGTTTGTGACCGGCGTGGTAGCGCGGTTCGTCGTCGAACCAGTCGCCGAAGTACTCGATGAGCTTCCAGTCGCCTTCGCGGATGACGGCGCAGGGCGTGACGCACCAGCGCAGCTCGTAGAACGGCATGTAGAAATACAGCGGTCGCTGCGGAAAGCTGCCGCCTTGAAGCAGCGGGAGGAGATTGAGGCCGTCGAGTGTGTGATTCGCGGACGCGTTCGCATGGGCGGCGGCGAGAAAGGTGGGCATCCAGTCGGTCACATGCACGGGCGTCTCGATGACCTGGCCCGCCTTCACCTGTGCAGGCCAGCGCACGATGCAGGGCACGCGGATGCCGCCTTCATACGCGCTGCCTTTGCCAGCGCGGAGCGGGGCGTTGTCGAACTCCTCCAGCTTCACCTTGAGCGGCACGCTACCGTCGGTGGGATCGCCGATCAGGCCTGGCGGCGAATAGACGGTGTCCACGCCGCCGTTGTCACTGAGGAAGACGATGAGCGTGTTCTCGCGCTGCTGCGTTTCATCCAGCTCGGCCATCAGGCGGCCAATACTGCGGTCCATGTGCTCAATAGCGGCGAGGTAGGTGGCATTGAACGTGCCTGTCTCCGGCGCTCCGGCATCGCGATGCTTTTGAATGAGCTCCGCAGGCGCCGACACGACGCCATGCAGCGTGTGATGCGCGAGGTAAAAGAACCACGGCTTCCCGCGATGCTCGCGCATGAACTGGATCGTCTGATCGGTGAGGTGATCGACCCACTTGTCGCCCTCATTTTGCGAGCCGGGGCCGCGTTGCGCGACGAAGTCGAATCCAAACGCCTCGCCCGCCTTGAGCTGAACGTAATCGCCATCCGCGCCGGTGGTGAGATGCCACTTGCCCGCCATGCCGGTCGCATAACCGGCCTCACGCAGCGACTTCGGGAGGTTCGGCATGTCACGTGGCAACTGCTCCCGATACGCCGGCTCCGACAACCGCGCCCAAGGCGAGCCATACCACGGAATGACATGCCACATGCCGTTGCGCGCCGTGTGCTGGCCCGTAAGCAGCGCCGCACGCGTCGGCGTGCATTGCGACATCACATAGGCGTCCGTGAAACGCGCGCCCTCGCCCGCAAGCCGGTCAAGATTCGGCGTCGGCACCTTCTTCGAGCCGTAACAGCCGAGCGTGGGCCAGCCCTGGTCGTCGGTGAGGATGAGGAGGATGTTCGGCCCATCCTTCGCTGAAGCTTCGGAGGACAAGGACGCCGCGAATGACGAAGCCAGAGCCGAGCAAAGCGAGACAGCCAGCATCGCGAAGCGAATGCTGCTCCGAAGGAGTGAGCGAAGCGAAGCAATGAGGAATGACGAAAGGAGACGAGCAAGGAAAGGCTTCGGGACGGAAATTGAGTGGCAGAAGGGCCGGCGGCGAGGATGGCTGAAGGGCAATGCTGGTGCGTGATCGAGAGGCATGACCGTTCGGTAACGAAGCAGCGGCATCGGTCTTGACGCCAATCTGTCCTCAAGCCGCGACCGCTGTCGCATTTCACTCATTCTTTGTCGTGACGACCCGGCGAGACTGCTTCATCGTTTGCCACCATGAAATCCGCCGCCGTCGTCAATTACGCGCCCGAAAAAGGCTCCGTCGAAATCCGTGAAATCGAAAAGCCGTCCATCGGTCCCGAGGATGTGCTGCTCGAAGTTGCCAACGTCGGCGTGTGCGGCTCGGATCTGCATCAGTGGACCGCCGACCACTCCTGGCCGGTGAATTATCCGGTCGTGCTCGGTCATGAGTTCGGCGGCCACATTGTCGAAGTCGGCAAGGAGGTCGAGCATTGGAAGGAAGGCGACCGTGTCGTGTCCGAAACGGCCGCGATCATTTCCAAGGACAATCCGATGACGCGTCGTGGCCTCTACAACCTCGACCCGACGCGCAAAGGCTTCGGCTACGGCGTGAACGGTGCGATGACGAAGTATGTGCGCGTGCCGAGCCGCATTTTGCATCACGTGCCGGATCAGCTTCCCTTCGAGCAGGCCTGCCTCACCGAGCCCACGTGCGTTGCCTACAGCGCCGTGGTCAAGAACGCGCGCATCGAGCCCGGCGACCGCGTCGTCGTGCTCGGCCCCGGCACCATCGGCATTCTTTGTGCCGCCATGGCGCGTCTGTGTGGCGCGCAGGTCGCCATCGTCGGTCTGCCACAGGACGCGCATCGTCTTGAACTGGCCCGCAAGCACTACGGCTGCGAAGTCATCATTGGCGATGCGAAACCTTGGGCGATGGAACGCGATGGTCTCGGCTGCGATGGCGTCATCGACGCCGCCGGCGCGAGCATCACGCTCAAGATCGCGCTCGACATCGTGCGCCCCGCCGGGTGGATTTCCAAAGTCGGCTGGGGGCCGCAGCCGCTCGGATTCAACATGGACCCGCTCGTGCAGAAGAACATCACGCTGCAAGGCAGCTTCAGCCACAACTGGCCGATCTGGGAACGCGTCATCGCATTGCTCAGCAGCGGTCAGTTCGACGTGAAGCCGATCATCGGCGGCGTCTGGCCCGTGACCGAATGGCATGAAGCCTTCGAGAAGATGCACAAGGGCGAGGTCGTGAAGAGCGTGCTGAAGCCCGTGTGACCAAGGAGCGGGACTTGCCAAGTCCCGACATTCTTGTCCGACTCGCGCAGGACTTGGCAAGTCCTGCTCCTTGTGTGCGTTCTCCTCGCCCCATGAAGACCATCCTTTCCCTCGCCCTGCTCGCCACCACCGCCTTTGCCGCCGACTACCCGCGCGTCATTTTCTCCGACGACTTCGCCGCCGAAGGCTTCGGCAAGGCCTGGGGTCACTACAAAAGCTCCAGCGTGGTGAAGGGCGGCGTGCTTGTCGGCATCACCGCGCCAACCTCCGACCACAGCGCCGTGGACAACATCCGCATCGAGGGCGAGCGCGACCTCGAAGTCAGCGTGAAGTTCCGTTTCGTCAGCGACAAGGCGAAGAGCTTCAACGTGTGGTTCGACGACAAGAATTACAAAGGCTCCCACGCCGGCCACATCTGCCAGGCCACCATAAGCCCGACCAGCATCAACATGGCCGACGCCAAAACCGGCGGCTTCGACCTCACCGGCGGCCTCTACGACCGCAAGAAGGCCAATCAGCTCACCGACGACGAAAAGAAGATGCTCGCCAGCAAAGCGAAGCGCTTCCCCGTGAAGATCAAGCTCCAGGATTGGCACACGCTCGTCGTCCAGACCGAGGGCGATGAAATCCGCGTCAGCATCGACGGCAAGGAAGCCGGCAGTTTCAAGTCTCCCGGCGTCAATCATGACACCAAGTCGCTCATCAGCCTCACCACGAACCCGGTGGACGTCGAGTACGACGACTTCAGCATCAAGGGTGTGGCGAAGTAGGTCGCCCACGCCGGCCTGGCGGCGCATTTCACACACTCTTTGTCGTGGTGAAAAAGACGCGACCTTCGTTATGCTGATGCACCATGCGACTCGAAAACAAAGTCATCCTCATCACCGGCAGCGTCACCGGCATCGGCAAGGCCATCGCGAAGCGTTGCGTTGCCGAAGGCGCGAAAGTGCTCATCCACGGTCTCGAAGCGGACCTCGGCGAGCAAACGCTCGCGGAACTCGGCGCGGACAAGGCGGTGCTCGTGCTCAAAGACCTCGCGGATGAAGATGCACCGCAGATGCTCGTCGAGAAGGTCGTTGCCGCTTTCGGCAAACTCGACGCCGTGGTGAACAACGCCGCGCAGGTCGGTCTCGGCAACATTCATGACACGGATGCCAAAT
Source organism: Prosthecobacter sp. (assembly GCA_035438165.1). GTDB lineage: Bacteria > Verrucomicrobiota > Verrucomicrobiia > Verrucomicrobiales > Verrucomicrobiaceae > Prosthecobacter. The sequence goes on along the minus strand of DAORHS010000340.1, from coordinate 1,497 downwards.
GGTTCCGCCGCATGCTCGAAATCAACTGCGTCGTGCCCTATCTCATCACCCAGGCCGCGCTTCCGCATCTGCGTGAAACCCACGGCAGTGTCATCAACATTGGCAGCGTGAACGCGTGGAGCGGCGAGCCGAATCTGATGCCCTACAGCGTGAGCAAAGGCGCGCTCATGACCTTGACTCGGAATCTGGGCGACACGCTCATGCGCGAGGACGGCGTGCGAGTGAACCAGATCAATCCCGGCTGGGTGCTCACCGAGAACGAGGCCAAACGTAAACGCGAGCACGGCCTCAAAAACGACTGGTATGCCGATCTGCCGAAGGTCTATGCCCCTGCGGGCCGCATTCTCTGGCCGGAGGAGATCGCCGCCTGCGCCGCCTGGCTCCTCGCCGACGAATGCGGGCCCATCAGCGGCCAAGTCTTCGACCTGGAGCAGCACCCCTTCATCGGCCGCAATCCGCCGAAGGATGCCAGCACGATTCCATCGAAGCCTTGAAGGCTTCGTGATTTGACAGCCGCGAACGACCAGACCACGCTACAGCCGTGGACGAAACTCTCCCGCCTGCCAAAGCCGATGCCAGCTCCGCAGAACTGCTGCCGCAGGTCTATGATGATCTGCGCAAGCTGGCCCGCTGCATGGTGGCGGCCAATGCCCAGCAGACGCTGACGGCGACGGCGCTGGTTCATGAGGCCTGGATGCGCGTGTCCAAAGACGCCACACCGCGCTGGGAGAACCGCCGTCACTTCTTCGGCGCGGCGGCGCAGGCCATGCGGCGCATCCTGATCAATCGCGCGCGCGACAAACACCGCCTCAAGCGCGGCGGGAATCATGGGCATGTGGTTCTGGAGGATGTGGAGATCGCCGCGCCCGCTCCCGAGGAAGAGCTGCTGGCGCTGGATGAGGCGCTGGAGCGGCTGGCGAAGGAGGACCCGTTCCTCGCCGAGGTCGTGGGGTTGCGCTATTTCGTGGGGTTGAAGTGGCAGGAGATCGCGGAGATGACCGGAATCGAAGAGCGGGAGCTGCACCGGCAGTGGACCTTCGTGCGCGCCTGGCTGCGGACCGAGCTGACCTGAATTTTTTTGCCGTTTTGAGCCCGTGACGGGGCATGTCTTGCTGATCATGCCATTTTTCGACCTGCATTTCCGCCCGGGTGCGTGTTGCAATCACTCACCCTCTGCCACCCATGTCCTCCGCCACTTCATCCATCTCACGCCAGAAGGAGATCTTCCTCGCAGCTCGTGAGATCGTGGACGCCGGACAGCGTTCCCGCTACATCGCCGATGCCTGCGGTAACGATGCCGGGCTGCGGGCGCGCATCAAGGCGATGTTGGAGACGGAGGCTGCGCCGGACGATTTTCTGGAGCCGGACGAGACCCTGGCGGCATCCGTCGCGATTCCCGTCTCAGGGGACAAGGTCGGTTATTTCGGTGACTACGTGCTGCTGGACGAAATTGCGCATGGATCTTCGGGCGTAGTGTTCCGGGCGCGGCAGGTGTCG
>DAORHS010000339.1:0-5543 GCA_035438165.1 Prosthecobacter sp. | reverse complement strand
GATTTCTGCCGGGTTGCACAGAAGGTGCACGGGGCTATCCTTCCGCCGTGATCCAGTCACCGCCAGCACCGTTCGATTTGCCGCGTCTCAGCGCGATCATTCGTCCAGTCTGCCAAAGGCACGCAGTTGCTCGCATGGAGTTGTTTGGCTCGCGTGCCAGCGGACAGGCGCACAGCGAGAGCGATTTTGATTTCCTGGTTGAATTTCTTCCCCAGGCCAATGCGGGACTGCTGGAGATGGGCGGCTTGAAGGAGGATCTCGAAGAACAACTCGGGCATTCCGTCGATTTGCTCAGCCGTCCTGCAGTGGAACGCAGCCGCAATCCCTACCGCCGCCGTGCCATCCTCGCCGCGCCTGTCACCGTGTATGCTCAGTGAAAAACAACACGGTCTGCTACGGGACATCCTCGACTCCGCCGCAGTCATCAGGACTTACCTCGCAGGCGTGTCACAGGCGGACTTCATGGCGAATTCCGAAAAGCAGGATGCCGTGCTGCGGCGCTTTGAAATCATCGGCGAAGCCTCCAGCCGCCTCGCCCCGGAAACACAGGCTCTCTTTCCTGGCCTGCCCTTCCGTCAGATGCGCGGCATGCGGAACATCATCGCGCATGACTATGGAGATGTGGATCTCGACCAAGTCTGGCGTACCGCCTCGGGCGGCGATTTGAAGACCTTGATTGCCACACTGCAATCCTTCTTCGACAGTTCCGAAGGTGCCTGCGAAATCTGAGGATCATCCGGCTGGCCTTCCAGCAGCATTGACGTTCGCCGCCCAACCCGCTAGAACCGGCCCTTAGCCAACGTCTTCACGCCATGCCCACGGACTTCGCCCAGCTCTCCCGCCGCCGTCTTCTCGGCACGACGGCGATGGGGCTTTCCAGTGTGGCGCTTTCGTCTCTCATGGCCGAATCGCGCTCGCATTTCCCGGCGAAGGCGAAGCGTGTGATCTGGCTCTTCATGCACGGCGGGCCGAGCCATGTCGATTTGTTCGATCCGAAGCCCGAACTCATCCGCCACGCGGGCAAACCGTTGCCCGAAAGCTACGGCACCGTCGAGACACGGCGCAAAGTCGCGCAGAATCCCCTTCTCGCACCAGTGAAGCCGTTTCGGAAGCACGGGCAGAGCGGCATCGAGATCAGCGACTTCCTGCCGCACATGGCGGGCATCGCTGATGAGATGTGCGTCATTCGCAGTTGCCATGGCGACAGCGTGAATCATCCACAGTCGGTCTATCAGATGAACACCGGCTCCATCCTGATGGGGAAGCCCAGCCTGGGAAGCTGGGTGTCGTATGGCCTCGGCTCCGAGAACGCGGACATGCCCGCCTTCGTCGTGCTGCCCGATCCCGGTGGTGGTTTGAAAGGCGGCCCGCCCGCCTGGGGCAGCGGCTTCCTGCCCGCGACGTATCAAGGCACCACCATGCGTGCCGGGAACAACCCCATTCTTGATCTGAAGAGTCCGCAGAGCAGCGCGCGCCAGCATGCCACGCTCGATCTCATCCAGCAGATGAACGCGCAGCATCAGGCGAAGCGCGAGGCCGACAGCGAACTCGACGCCCGCATCCGCGCCTACGAACTGGCCTTCCGCATGCAAAGCGCCGCGCCGGAAGCCGTGGACATTTCGCGCGAAACGGAGGCCACGAAGCATCTTTACGGCATCAACGACCCGCAGACGAAGGAGTTCGGCACGCGCTGCCTGCTCGCACGGCGCATGATCGAGCGCGGCGTGCGTTTCGTACAGCTCTACTCCGGCGACACGAACGGCTGGGACGCGCACGAGAACGTGATGAAGAACCACACCGAATACTGCGGGCGCACCGACAAGCCCGTGGCCGGTTTGATTCGCGATTTGAAGCAACGCGGCCTGCTGGAGGACACGCTCGTCATCTGGGGCGGTGAATTCGGCCGCATGCCGATGAGCGAAAAGGGTGTTGGCCGCGATCACAACCCCTGGGGCTACACGACCGTGCTGTTCGGCGCAGGCGTGAAGCACGGTCACGTCCACGGCACCACCGATGAATTCGGCCTGCGTGCCGCCGAGGACAAGGTTCACATCCACGATCTGCATGCCACGATCCTGCATGTGCTCGGCCTCGATCACGACCGCCTCACCTTCCGCCTCAACGGCCTCGATCAAAAGCTCACCGGCGTGGAGGAATGCCATGTCGTGAAGAAAATTCTCGCATGAAGACGTGCATGAACGCTCGATTTAGCCGCAGAGGGGCGGAGGAGCAGAGGGGCAAAGTTTTTTCAGATTCAACCCTCTGCCGCTCCGCCTCTCTGCACCTCTGCGGCAAATACGCACGTCCTTTGAGCATGCTGATCGCCCTCGGCATACTTTCAGGCTTGCACGAAGCTCACGGCGTTGCGATTCACGCCTCCGCCGACCCCGTGAAGGATGAACCGAAGATCACGGAGAAAGACCGTGAACACTGGGCCTTCAAGCCGCTGCAAACCACGCCCGGCAAGACCAGCATCGACGATTTCATCACTCCACAGCCGCAAGCCGATCACGCCACTCTCATTCGTCGTCTGTCCTTCGATCTCACCGGTCTGCCGCCTTCTCCAGAAGCGGTGCGCACCTTTGTTCATCAGTCTCATTCTTCCCATCACTCCTACGAAGTCTTGGTTGACCAACTTCTCGCAAGTCCGCGTTACGGCGAACATTGGGCGCAGTGGTGGCTTGATCTCGCTCGCTTCGCCGAAACGGACGGCTTTGAATACGACGCCGAGCGCGGCCGTGCGTGGCAGTACCGTGACTGGGTCATCGACGCGCTGAACCGCGATATGCCGTTCGACGAGTTCGTCCAGAAGCAGATCGCGGGCGATTTGATGGGTGATGAAACGGCCACGGGCTTTCTCTTTGCCTGCCCCGACATGCCGGACCTCAACAAACAAGACGAGCGCCGCCACGTCCTGCTCAACGACATCACTACCACGGTCGGTTCTGTGGGCCTCGGCCTCACCGTCGGCTGTGCGCAGTGCCACGATCATCCGTATGATCCCATCAGCCAGGCCGACTTTTACCGGCTGCGAGCTTTCTTCGACAACACCGTGCTGCCCAAGGAACGCAAACCGCTCGGCCCATCCGTACGCGTCTTCACCGAAGGCGTGCCCGCGAGCACCGTCTTCGTGCGTGGCGATTTCAAACGGCCCGGCGCGACGATTCAGCCCGCCTTCCCACGCCTTTTCGGCGAAACGCCGCCAGATGCCGACCGCGCCACGCTCGCGAAATGGATCGCCAGCAAGGACAACGCGATCTTCCTCCGCACGATGGCAAACCGCCTCTGGCAGCAGCACTTTGGCCAGCCGCTCGCCGCCATTCCCGGCGATCTTGGCCATCAAGGTGAAGCCCCAAGCAATCCCGCGCTGCTCGACTGGCTCGCCGCCGAACTGCCACGGCAAAACTGGAGCCTCAAGAAGTTGCACAAGGTCATCGTGATGTCGAAACACTACCAGCAGACCGCCCTGCCTCGCAAACGCCTCACTGGCGAGATGCTGCGCGATGCCATGCTGAGTGTCAGCGGCCAGCTCAACCTCAAAACCGGCGGGCCCGGCGTGAAACTGCCGCTGCCGAAGGAAATCAGCGACACGCTGCTCAAAAAGCAGCACGAGGTGAACCCCGATGCCACCGAGCACAACCGCCGCAGCATCCACACCTTCGCCCGCCGCAATCTACGCAATCCGCTGTTCGAACTCTTCGACCGTCCCGACGCCCAGATGAGCTGTGCACGCCGCAACGAATCCACCACCGCCCCGCAGGCGCTCATGCTGCTCAATTCCGAGTTCGCCCACGGCATCGCGGCGAAAATCGCCGCTGATTTGACGGAGCAGCACGGCTCCGACGCCTCTGCACTTATCACGACTGCAACCCTTCGCTGCCTTTCTCGTGAACCAACGAAACACGGGATCGAGGCCGGGCAAAAGTTCCTGCAAAAGCAAACCTCGCTCACTTCCAGCTTCCGCGATGCCTTCGCGGACTATTGCCTCGCGCTGCTCAACTCGAACGAGTTTCTCTATATCGACTGAGACGTGACTTCCCGCTTAAAGCTGGATGACAGACAAGGCGAAGGCCCTGGAGTTTTTCCCCGACGCCTTAATGGTGGATGGGTCCTCTTCTCTTCTTCTTGCGGCGAATCTCAGTCAGCTTTTGTCTATCATACCAACGCACTTGTTCGGGAGTCAGCGGGAGTCCGTGATGATCAATCACCATGCTTTGCTGAATCTCGTCTGGTCGATCGGATTGGCAACCATTCTTCCGAACGCGCTTTTCTCTGTTCACTTTATCCCAATCAATTCGCCTTGGCATAACGATGGTGTGATTGTTTCTAGCAGCAGTTTTGTTTCAAAGGGGAGTATTGTTTTGCATTAGATCCATTGCAACAACCGGATTGTAGCCGCTCACTGAGGGGCAAAACAACCCAAATGCGACGTCCAAAGGCGAAGGCGCCGGGGTTTCCCCCGACGCCTTCATGTGGATCGGCCCTCATAAGCCGGATTCTGTGTCCCCGACGCCTTGCGACGCCTGGCTGTGATCATTTATCTGTCAGGCTGAGCGGCCAGCCCGCCCCTGCTTGCGCAGTGGTGCGACTATTACCCGGAGCTATCCATCCCTTGCGGGACTTGCGGCCAGGCGGGCCTTTCTCCTGTTCTGTCTTGCACCGCATGAGGTTTGTCGTGCCCCCTTCCTCGCGGTTGGGGCGGTGGGCTCTTACCCCGCCGTTTCACCCTTACCCATCCTTCGCTCTTGCGAGCTACGGAGGGCGGTTTGTTTTCTGTGACACTGTCTGTGACCGCGGCTTGCACCGCAGCCCCCACGCTTTCACGTGGCATGCTGCCCTGTGGTGTCCGGACTTTCCTCTGGCATCTCGTCTTGCAACGAAACACCAGCGATCACTCCGGCCGACCCGTCGGCAGAGTAGTGGAGCGCATCGGAATGTCCAACCTCAATTCCCAGCAGCAGCTTTGAACAGCTTCAAGAGCGTGTGCCCTTCAGTGTATTGAATGTCGCTGATCTTCCAGGCCTCGTCCTGCTGCACGAGCTTGAAGGTGATGCGTGTCTTCTCGTCGAAATTCACGAAACTCGCCACCACCGTGGCCTTGGCCCCATCGACCTTGGCCTTGTTGACGACAAAATTTTTGATCTCCGTGTCCTGGGCGTTGTAAAGCGGATCGAAATCAATCACGCCAACCTCGCCCTTGGACTCCTTCGCATCCTTCCAGATCATATCCGCCAGCTCATTGACGAAGTAGCGGTCCACCAGCGCACGATCCTGATCCTGGAAGAAAGGCGACTTCCCCGCGTCATGCGCCTTGTATAGCTGAGCCACCAAAGCCTCCGGCGTCGCCGCTTTGTCGGCAGCGGACAGGTTCAGACTGAAGGAGACGAGCAGCAGGAGAAGTGAAACAACACGCATGCGCCTGCTATCGCTGCAAAGGCGAAATTGTCGAGATCAAGAAATGTGGCCGCAGCGCCGCAAACATTCAGGCAGTGTCCACCTTGATCACCCCCTCACCCCAGCCCTCTCCCCGTCCTGGGCCGCTT
>DAORHS010000338.1:0-5544 GCA_035438165.1 Prosthecobacter sp. | reverse complement strand
CGAGCAAGCTGGAGTTGGCGGAGCAAGGAGGAGCGTGAGGCGCTGGATGCATTGTCAGAACGCCTGAGTGCCGGCATGGAGGGGGCTGATTTATTCAAAGCCGTGCTGCCCGAGTGTTGGTGGGAACTGGCGATGAAGTGGGCGCATTTGCAGGAAAAGATGGCGCTTGCCGCCAAAGCCTCACCGGTAACAAAAGTGGAGGTGACTTCGACTCCACGCATTCATGCAGAGCCTGTTTCTGCGTTCGACATGTCTGTGAGGGAGGTGCGCGCCCGTCCTAAAGCCGGCCCGTATGCACGATTTATTCTAGGCTGGGTCTGCGGCAGCATGGCCATGGCGCTCACTGTGCTGGCGCTTCCGTCGGAGGTCATTCATCGGATTCTTAATGCGTTCAGAACGACTGATGCGCTTGTTCCAGTGGTCAAAACGCCTGCGGAGATGCAGGCGTGGAGAAGCGATATGCAGCAGCGAATGGCTTCTGAAATGTCGCGGTTTTCATCCCAGCATGCTGCGGCAAAGGCGGGGGCATGGAAGGACAACGAAATGGTTCTCTCGGGTCGCAGTCAGGAACTGCCCCAGGAGAGTCCGGAATACATGAAATTGTTGGTGTGGCTCCATTTGGATCCCCCGCAGGACGGGGAGATTCGAAGGCATGTTTGTGATTTGCTGCTGGAACGAGTGAAGGCGGACGCCATTTCCCTCTGGGAGCAATTGGTTTACCCTGGCTCTGCAAATGCTGCTGAGATCAAAGAGGCCGCAGGGGAGGCGGTGGCAGACCCCGCTTATCACTGGAATGCGGAAGAAACGAAGCGCCTTCGTGCAATCGCGGGCGGATAAGTCGAAAGGGGTGGCCGGTCCAATCGGGTGGAGGGGGGATAAGTAGTTTTACTGATTCATTCAGTTTGAGATTTGAAAACGCATGCAATTCTCAATATTGAGGGCTGTAACCTGTTGGGAGAATATCCGCCTGTAATTCAAAAAACTCTCAGTTTTGCGCCATACTTTCCTGAAACAGAGTGTCTTGCAGTTGTGTAAGCTAGGCTTAAATGAGTGGAGTGAATTTTCCACAGATATAAAATTACTAGATTTTTCAGAATGTTTTTGCATTTTTGAGCCACAACCCTTAGATTTTGAAATATGAAAGTGAGGTTGTTGCACGAAATCTGTTCTCGGAAACATCCTGACTGCATGGTTTATTTATTTCTTCTATGATCGAGGAGTTCCAGCAATTCGGCAGCCTTTCTGTGGCGCATCGCACCGGTGGCGCACCGGTGGAATTGGTGCGCTCCAAGGATGAGGTGGTTTTTTTGGCCTTCGATAATCGCATTCGTCGCCTGGTGGAACTGCATGTCCTGCGTGGTGGAAACACGTTGGACGCTGTGATGAAGCGATCGGCGTTTGAGCGTGCGAGGCAGGCTTCCGAGATGCGCGGGCACGCGTTCATGCGGATTTTGGAGGTCGGGGAAGATCAGGGTTTAGTTTATTATACGAGCAACCTTAATGATGGGGAGTTTGTCGAAGCCTACACCCAACGACGTGGAGCTGTGGCGCCCGCAACGGCGCTTGCGATGGTTTACCAGCTGCTGGACGACCTGCTGCAACTGAAGGGATACAACCGTCTTGTTTCCCGCATGCATCTGGATCGTGTACTGGTCACGACTTTGGAGGACACCTTTTTACAGTTGCGTGTCTTTGACTACGGGCTGTCCCAGATGGATGCCGGAACCGAGGCGCAGAGCGGCTCCCGGCTGGTGGTGGAAGGATGCCGGTTGATTTTTCTTCTGCTGACGGGGCAGGCTTACGCAGGTGAGAACCCCGATCGTTTCCCTGCGCTGACGCAACTCCCAATGAGTTTGCGGACAGCAGTGAGGGCGGCTCTGTCGGATCCCGACAATGCGCCGACTTCGATAGAGAAGTTGCGAGATGATGTGCGCGAGGCGTTCAGTGCTTTGTCGAGCAACATCAAGGCGCGTAACTTTAGGAAGCACCTCGTGGTGAATGCCTCATTGCTTCCGCAGTCCCAGTTGCAGGAACTCCTGCTCGAGAATGTGCCGGTCGAGACCATTTTGGGGACACGTTTTCGGGTGGAAGACGCGGAGCATACCCGTCGCTATCCATTTTCAATACCAGCGATCAATACGAAGATAGAGCAGCCTGTCACGGTGCACCTGCTGCCTCCATCGCGAATTGTGGAGAAATCACGCTACGAGGCGGTGCCCCTGCAAATGTGGCGTTTCAATCCTGAGCGACACCCAAACATTCTGCGTTCCCTCAGCTTGTGGGAAAGTCCTGAGTGGACGTTTTTGACCGAGGAGCGTGAACCGGGCTTCACTTTGAGCCGGCTCATGGCGGAGCGCATCACCTTGAATCCTGCTGAGGTGACGGTACTCATGCGGCAGATTCGTGCGGGCTTGGACCAGGCGGTCGAATGTGGCGTGCAGCGGGTGGATCTGCATCCATCCAACATTCTGCTGCGGGTGGGAAAAAACGGTCCTCTGCTGGCGCGTGAACTCGATCGCCTGATGCAAAAGCGGCTGGACGCCTGGCCTGCTTTTGTGGTGAAACTGCGTCCACACATGACCATGCGGAGCCTTTATGAGCCGCTTCTGGTCGATATGGACATCACGGAAGACCAGGTGCAGGAGGAGCATCTTCAGGACCGTGATTTTCGATACCGGTCATTCGTGGCTCTTACGGGCTATTTGCTGACAGGCGAGCGTCAGAGCGGAGGGGTTCCGCAGTTTCCAGAGTCTGTCCCTGATGCTGCGGCCACTTATGTGCGTGAATGCTTGGAGCTTACCCGTCGTGCTGGCAAGACCCCCAGTCCCGGTGATTTTATTGATAAATTTGAGGGTCTGCTGTCTGCGCCCGTCGTCGATCTGGCGACACGTTTGCGAGGCAATGCCGTGGCGATGGAAGAGATGGAGAGCGCTGGTTCCGTCTCTGATTTTGAAGATGACTGGACTGAGCATGCTTCAGGCGCGGGAGATTTTGAGGATGATGGAGTTTCTGCCAACAAATTGGGCATTAAAGCGCACGATTTCAGCCCCCTGCTCAATCAGAAACGTGGAACACCGTGGGGTGCTCTGGCTGCGGCAGCGGTGGTGATTTTGTGTGTCGGCATTTGGCTGCTTGTTGGTGGCAAGGACAAGGATGTTCCGCTGGCAGAATCGGCGCTTCCATTATCGGAGGCGGAGGGGCCTTCCAATATCAAGGTCAAGGCTGTTGCGGAGCAGGTGAATGACAAGCCTGTCCCGGTCGTCGTGACGCAGGAGACGATCAAGCTGGAGCAGCCGAATCCGAAGTCTGAACAAACAACGGCGTCCAAGTCGCAGGTATCTTCGTCGATGAGGACTCCTGTCAGACCAGCAGGAGGCATTGCTGTGGCGGTGCCAAACCCTGACAGACAGCAGGCTTTGACGGCTCCCGTCAGTCCGGTGAAGCCTGAGGTAAAAGAACCGAAGCAGGCGGCGATTGCGGTCACTGATGTGGTGGCGCCATCTAGTGCGTCTGAAAAGCCAGTGGTCCCCGCCCAGCCTGCCCCTGCGATCAAGCCTCCTGAAAAAGATCCCATCACCATTCGCCGGGCCATTCTTCCCTCCAAAGAGGAAATTGACCGTATGAAACAGGGGCATGTGGAAAACAGCACCGGGCAGTTGCCTGTCATGTCCACAGCATCGCCATTGCTGCCGCAACGCAAAGAAAAGCCGTGACCTCAGCCTCTGCCTGCCCTCTGATGTTGCGCCCGGATCAACGTGGGATTCCTCACGAAAGGACGGAATTTATTTGGACTCCCGCCGCACTCACACGTAAAAGTACGTCCGTTGAGATGAGTGCAGCAAACAACGCCGCTTTTGATTGGGATGTCCGGAACATGCCGGATGGAAGGTCGGCGGCAGCGTGTGGCGGGCATCGTTTCATATGTCCGACGGCAGGCATTACACATCATATTAGAAACCGCGAAAACTAGGAGAGGCTGATGAAGGTCAACAACACAATCGTCATTTCAATCGGTCAGGCAGGCAATCAGATTGCCACGTCTTTCTGGAAAACCATCTGCCAGGAGCATGGAATCGACCCCCTTACGGGGCAGACCGCCCAAGGGCAGGCGCCCCGTGGTAACTGGAGCGCATTCTTCACGAAGCTGGGGGAATCCACCTCCGGCAGTTATGTTCCGCGTGCGCTGATGATTGATTTGGAGCCAAGCGTCATTGACAACATCAAATCAACTTCTGGTTCGTTGTTCAATCCCGGCAATCTCATCAGCCGCACCGAGGGCGCGGGGGGGAACTTTGCCGTGGGCTATCTGGGAGCGGGACGTGAAGTGCTGCCGGAAGTGATGGGAAGGCTCGATTCAGAGATCGACAAATGCGACAACGTCGGCGGCATCATCGTTCTGCACGCAACCGGCGGCGGTTCTGGATCAGGGTTTGGTGCGCTGCTCATTGAGTCCATCAAGGAGAAGTATCCCGAGTTTCCCGTCTTGAGTTGTGCGGTGCTGCCGTCCCCGCAGGTCTCTTCGGTCGTCACCGAACCCTATAACACCGTCTTCACGCTCAACACACTGCGTCGTTCCGCGGATGCCTGCCTGATTTTTGACAATGAGGCGCTGTTCGAACTCGCCCATCGCAAATGGAACATCGAAAGTCCCACCGTGGATGATCTGAACCTGCTCATTACCGAGGCGCTGGCCGGTTTGACGGCATCCATGCGCTTCAGCGGCTTCCTCACTGTGGAAATCAGTCTCCGCGAACTGCTCACCAACCTGGTGCCGCAGCCTTCGTTGCACTTCCTCATGTGTGCTTTCGCGCCGCTTACGCCGCCGGACCGCAGCAAGTTCGAAGAGATGGGGGTCGAGGACATGATTCGTAGCCTGTTCGACAACGGGTCTGTTTTCGCCGCCTGCTCACCCATGGAAGGGCGCTTTCTGAGCACCGCTGTTCTCTACCGGGGCATCATGGATGACAAGCCGCTTGCCGACGCCGCCCTGGCGGCCATGCGCGAGCAGCTTCCTCTGACATATTGGATTCCGACCGCCTTCAAAATCGGCTACGTCGAGCAGCCTGGCATCTCGCACCGCAAGAGCATGGTGCTTCTCGCCAACAACACGGAAATCGCTCGTGTGCTGGACCGGATCTGTCATAACTTTGACAAACTCTGGCAGCGCAAGGCTTTCGCCAACTGGTATCTCAATGAGGGGATGTCCGAAGAGCAGATCAACGCTCTCCGTGCCTCTGCGCAAGAACTCATTCAGAGTTATCAGGTTGCCGAGGAGAGCGGAGCGAAGGCCAAGGTTCAGGACAGTTCGGCCGACATTCCGCGTGGCACCACCAGTTCGGAAGACAGCCGCAGTGGCATGAGCCTGCGTGACCTTGTGGACCGTCGTCGCGCATAACAACAATCCATCAGGCAACAGAGAAAGAGAAACAACAGTTTGGAGGAACACCCGTGAGAGAGATTCTGAGCATCCATGTCGGACAATGTGGCAACCAAATCGCCGACCGCTACTGGCGGCTGGTGCTTCGTGAACATGGCCTGACCGAG
>DAORHS010000337.1:0-5560 GCA_035438165.1 Prosthecobacter sp. | reverse complement strand
GGCAGAGTACGATGGCCGCGCCATTCGCCTTGTCAGCAGGCGGGAGGAAGACTTCGAGTTCCTTCGTGCAGTCTTCGGTCTTGCCGTCGCCGATGGGCGCTTTGCCAGCGGGCCAAAGCGGGACACGATGAGTCGGCGTCTGCTTGGCGACTGGGGGTGCGGATTGCGCGAGCAGATCTGAGCCGATTGCGAGGAGGGCGGCGAGAGCGAGAGCGGTTGTTCTTTTCATGGCGTGGGATTGTGGCGGTTCACGGTTTCTCGTGGAACTTTTTGAACGCCGCGAAGAAGGTGTGCGGATCGAGCACCTCGATGTTCAGCTCGGGGCGCTGCTGGCGCAGGATGTCGAGTGTGGCGATGATGTTCGATGGGTTCGTCCAGACGAAGCGGAAGAGGTGGAAGCCGGGCTGCTTGTCACCGCGATTTTTGATGGCGCTGGACATCGCGGCGGCACCTTGGGTGGGGTTGGCGAAGTTGCAGGTGTCGTTCATCAGCTCGATCACGGGCATGCCTTTCCAAACGTGCGGATCGGGGAGCTTGCCACCGGTGCGATGCATGTCGTCCACGATGGTGGCGTAGCCGTCGGGGGCGAACTGCTGGAAGGCATCCTTCACGGCGGGCGATGGCTGATCCCAATCCAGAACCATTGGCGCGATGGTCATGGCGGCTTCGCGGAAGTAGCGCTGGTTATGTCGCACAAACATGGGCAGGTGATCGGGCTTCACACGATTGGGATTCATGTAACCGGCGGCGCTCGCATCGCTGGTGAAGGTGTCGGCGGGCGTCATGGTGCTGTAAAAATAGGCGATGAGGTCCGGGTAGGTGTCGAGCAGGTTGGGATTGAGCCCCCAGGCCAGCGGCACTTTGCCGCGATCCGCGTTGTGCCAGTGGTTCGGCAGGAATTCATAGACGGTCGTGGCCGAGTCATAGTCGGCCATGAGAATGCAGATGTAGGTCTTGTTTTCGAGGGCGACAGGTTTCGCCGTGCGCTGCTGGGCGAGAGGCCGTCGCGGTGCCTGGCTGTGCAGCGATTGATTGAAGCAGTCGCTCGCAACGGTGTTCTGGAAGCAGTTGAAGGGCGACATGAGCCACACGGATTCCCACTCGGTCGGCACCGGCTCGTGCTTGCTCGCGTGGCCGGGCACGTTGCTGTATTTGAAGAAATTGAAGAAGCCGCTGATCTCCGTCATGTGATGGCCTGCGGACTGCCGTGCTATCTCGGTGAGCATCATCTGATAGGTTTCCAAATCGAGTCCCATGCGCTGATCGGGATCGTCGCCGGGCTTCTCATCGCCCCACGGCGAGAGGTCATAGACGAACGCGCGATTCTTCACCGCCCAGTCTCGCGTGACGACATAGCCGATGTCGCCCGTCGCCCGTGCATTGAACGAATCCTCGAACAAGCACACCAGCCTCGATGAGCACATGCCCTTGGCGAGATATTCGCGGATGGCCCAGCGATACGCATCATTCTTTTTGCTGCCAGTCTCCGCGCCAGTGAAGAGGCCGCGTAGATCCTTGATCACCGGCAGCTTCCACTGCGGCAAATGCAGTGCCGCCAACTCCGGGCTGAGCACCACCGCATCCAACACGCCCGCGATTGTGGTCGCCACATTGACGCTCGCAGGCACCGCATCGTCCCAGATCACCACCCCTTTGATGCGATCACCGCCGAGCTGGATGAGCGCGGTGAGATCGGCGTGCGGCAACAGCGTCCGCCCCTGCAACCAACGCCCGTCCTTGCTCAGCAAATCCAGCCAATACTGTGGCCGCGTGTTCTTGCGCGAGAAGACATACAGCTCGGGCGTGCTGCGATTGATGATCCCCTGAATCGAGGCGACCGCCATCGCCTCATCATACGACGCCGTCGTGCCATCATGCGCGAGGGTGAAGGCGTGGAGCGGCTTCGTGGCTTCGTCCGCCATGACTTGAGTGCCAGCGCCGGACAAAAAAACGGCCACCCATGCCAGCACGAGGAATATCAGGGTGATAGGGGCTGACTTCATGGTCATGTGTGAGCTGGCATTTGCGCGTGATCTTGCGGAAACAATGTCTTGATGCCAATGATCAAGGCGACTGCCACTGCGAGGTAGGCGAGTGCGGTGATGGAGAGCAGCCTGTCAATGCCGAGCGTCTGTTTCCACATGCCGCCGAAGAGCGTCGCGAAGCCGGACATGATGGCGGCGAAGAAATTGAGCACGCCTACGGCAGTGGCGCGCGCATCAGGCGAAACGACATCGAATGCAGCGGGAAAGATGTTTCCGATGAAGAGGCCGCTGAACAAGCCGAAACCCGTCGCGGCAACGCGGGTGACGAGAAGAGTGTCGCTATTGCCCAGCGCATGAATGCAGGGTGCGGAGAGAGCGAGGCCGATCACCATGAGCCAGAGGCGCGCGGATGAGGAGCGATGATAAAACGCGTCTGCAAGCATGCCGCCGCTGATCACGCCGATGAAGGTGGCGGCTTGCAGGAAGGCGGTGGCGTTGAAGGCGGCGTCGGCCTGGTTGAGCGCAAACTTGTCATGCAGGAAGGACGGGAGCCAGCCATAGAGCAGCCAGAGGCCGAAAACGAACACGGGAAACACGAAACACAGCAGCAGGAAGGTGCGCGATCGACCGAGTGCGTAGAAGGTGATACCTGCGGTGGTCGCCGCTTTGTCTGCTTGTGGTTCTTCGACGCGCCTCAGAAACGCAAAATAAGGCAGCGCATACAGCACCCCCACAGCGCCGAGCGCGAAGAAGGCCCCGCGCCATTGCCCTCGATCCGCCATCCAGCCTCCAAACCAACTGCCTGCCACTGTTCCTGCGATCTGCCCCGTCATGAGCATCGAAACGGCTCGTGAACGTCGCGCCGCCGGATAGGCGCTGGCGGTGAGTGCGACGGCGCTGGACATGTAGAGCGACTCGGAGACGCCCATCGCGGCACGCATGGCTAGTAGCATCTCGCCCGAGGTCACGAGGCCTGTGCCGATGGTGACGATGCTCCAAACGACGAGACTAAGCACGACGAGCAGTCGTTTTGAAAAGCGATCTCCGAGATAACCGGAGATCGGGCAGCCGAAGGCATAGACCCAGAGAAACATCGCGCCGACGAGGCCGAGTTCCTGATCGCTCATCTTCAGGTCGGCCTTCAGTGACGGAAACATCGAGAACACCGCCTGACGGTCGCAGTAGTTCAGAAAATACGCGAACCACATGAAGGCGACGAGAGCGCCGGCTGATTTTGCTGTACTCATGCGCTCAGCACCTCGCGCTCGCTGACTTGCCTGGCGATCACGGCGACGCAATCGCCCTGCTGGGTGAGGCATGGGGCGCGCATGGTGATGAGATAACCTGCACTCTGCGCGATGATCTCTTCTGGCGCTCGATCCGGGCGTTCCAAATGATGAATGTATCCAACGATCTGACCTTTTTTCACCTTGGCACCGAGATCGAGCGCGATCTCAAAGATGCCGGACTCGGGTGCGAGGATGTAGTCTTCGCGATTCGTGGCCTGCGTGATGATCGCGGGTGCTTTCCGCGCTTGTTCACGACCTTTGAGCGCACCGACATGGACGAGCACGTTTTTCAATCCACTCTGCGCGATGCGATGCACGCTGGCGGGAATGCATTCGCCTCCGCCGAGTTCGGTGGTGATGACGAGCTTGCCCTGATTCTCGGCTTCCACCGGCAGCAGGCCCGTGCCCGCGATGTCGGCGTAGATGAAGCAAAACTCCGTGCCCCAGGCGAGCATGGCGGCAAACATCTTGGCGCGCTGCTCACGATCCGGCACGAGATGCATGTGCGAGCACGGCACGAACTCCATGCTGCGCCCGCCGCTGTGAATGTCGATGACGACATCGCTGATCGGGAACAGCACGGTGCGCAGATAATGGGCGATCTGGCTCGTGACCGGGCCTTCGGCATCGCCAGGGAAGGAGCGGTTCATGTTCATGCCATCAACGGGCGACAATCGCGTCGCAGCACGCGCCGCAGGCAAGTTCAGCGATGGAATGAGAATGATGCGGCCCGTGACCTTCTCGGGCGTCAGCTCACGCGCGAGTTTCATGATGGCGATCTGGCCCTGATACTCGTCGCCGTGATTGCCACCGAGCACGAGCACCGTCGGTCCCTTGCCGCGTGTGACGACGGTGATGGGGATCATCACATTCGCCCAGCCGCCGAGGTTGTGGGAATATGGGACTTGGAGAAAACCCTGCTGCTTGCCGGGTTTGCCGAGGTTGAGAGAGGTGATGACCATGGGTTATTCGCGGTTGATGAACTCGTCGAGATTCATGAGCACCCGCGTCGTGGCGACGAGCGTGGCGGCATCCACCGCTTCGGAGGCTGGCACGGCCTTTTCGATGAAGCTGGTGACCTTCAGCGCCTCTGCACCGCCGTTTTGCACACGGGTCTTTTGTTCGGTGTAGAACGTTTGAAGGCGCTCCACTTCCTCGGCACGAGGCTGGCGGTTCAAGACCATGCGAAAGAGCGATCGCAGTCGTTTCGAGGTGTCAGGCGGTGCTTCGCGCATCACGCGCAGGGCAAGCGACTGCGCGGCCTCGACAAAGGTTTCCTCGTTCATCATCGTCAGCGCCTGCAGCGGCGTGTTGCTGCGCTCGCGGCGCACGCAGGCGTCGGCGGCATCGGGCGCGTCGAAGGTGGTGAGCATCGGGTAAAGCACGCTGCGCAGGGTGATGATGTAGAGCCCGCGGCTGTAGCGTTCGGCGCCGGTGGCGGCCTGCCAGTTCGACGAGCGGCCCACTTCAAACACATCCTCCGGCAATGGTGGACGAAAGCTCGGGCCACCGATACTGCGCGTGAGCATGCCGCTGACGGCGAGCGCGGAGTCGCGCAGGATTTCGGCATCGAGGCGGATGCGATTTTGACGTGAGAGCAGCCGGTTTTGCGGATCGAGCTCCGAGATGTCGTCACGATGCGCGGAGGACTGCTTGTAGGTGGCGGAGGTGACGATGAGCTTGATGAGCTGCTTGCGGCTCCAGCCGTTGCGCATGAACTCGGAGGCCAGCCAGTCGAGCAACTCGGGATGCGAGGGTGATTCGCCACTGGTGCCGAAGTCGTCGGGTGTGTTCACGAGGCCCGTGCCGAAGAGTTTGCTCCAGATGTGATTCACCGCGACCCGCGCCGTGAGCGGATTCTGCGGCGAGACGAGCCACTTTGCGAGATCGAGGCGTGTGGGGCCCGTTTGCGCGGGTAAAGCGGAAAGCGTGACGGGTGTCACGTCAGAGCCCCGTCGGGTGTAGTCGCCAGCCATGTGGACATAGGTCTGGCGGCGGTCGTTGGCGACTTCGCCGAGCATTTGCGCCTTTGTCTTCGGCTCGTCGCGATCCTCGGTGTTGTCGAAGAAGGCGTAGAAGCTGTAGTAATCGCGGATCGTGATCGGATCGTATTTGTGCGTGTGGCACTGGGCGCAGCCGATGGTGAGGCCCATCCACACGCGGCCGGTCGTGTTTACGCGATCTACCAGGTTTTGATAGCGCGCTTCCTCCTTGTCCACGCCCGCTTCGGTATTGAGCGCGGCGTTGCGATGCGTGTTCATTACGCCCTTCGGCCGCGCGGTCGTG
>DAORHS010000336.1:0-5599 GCA_035438165.1 Prosthecobacter sp. | reverse complement strand
GGAAGGGCTGGTCGGCAGGCGTTATGCCTGCCCTCATGATCATCCGTTCTCTTCTCTGTCTTCTGTTCGGCATCACCCTGAGTTCCGTCCACGTGGCGGAATCCAAACCGGCCGCCAAACCCGCCTCAACCACGCCGAAGTGGAAGAAGCTCAACCCGCAGACGCTGGCCGGCTTCACGCTGAAGACGCTGGTGGTCGAAAAGCATCCTGAGCACGACGTGGAACTCTATGTTTACGTCCCGGATGGCGAAGGAACGTGGCCTTGCATCCTCGACATCCACGGCGGCGGCTGGAAGGCACGCCAAGTCGAGGCCGACAAGCCGATGATGGAGCGCCTCGCGCAACGCGGCTTCGTCACGGCCCTTGTCAGCTACCGCTTGAGCACCGAGGCGAAGTACCCGGCTGCGATTCACGATTGCAAAGCCGCACTGCGCTGCCTGCGCACGCATGCGAAGGAGCTGAAGATTGATCCCGAGCGCGTCGGCTGCATGGGCGGCTCCGCGGGCGGCCATCTCTCCGGTTTGACCGCGATGACGAGCGGCCTGCCGGAATTCGAAGGCGACGGCCCGTTCAAGGACCAATCAAGTGCCGTCAAAGCCTGCATCGTCATGGCCGCCACGCAGGATCTCGTCGCCGCAAACACCGGGAAGAAGAATGAAGGCGCGCTGCTGTTCTTCGGCACCAACTGCGACGAGAAGCCCGATCTCTACAAGGCCGCCTCACCCATCACCCACGTTCGAGCCGGTGTTCCGCCGACGATTTTTATCGAAGGCGAAAAAGACACGCTCAAAATCGGCCGCGCTGAGATGATGGAGAAGCTGAAGGCCCTCGGCATTGAAACCGCCGTGTACACGCTCAAGAACGCCCCGCATCCCTACTGGATGAGCGACCCCTGGTGCGCCGAGACCGTCGAAATCGCCGCCGCTTTCTTCAAAAAGCACCTCGGTGAACCGGTGTTGAAGTAAGCCGTGCTTACTTGCCCACCTTCGGCAGCGCCTGCACCAGCAGGCTGTAGAATTCATTCTCCTCCGGCGTTTCGCCGTCGCTTTTGAGGATGTTTTTCACCACGCCGAGCACTTCCTTCTGCGCTGACTTCGTGGTGAAGACCTGCGCCTTCTCGTTGAGGTAATCAAACATCGTGTCGTCGCTGTCCGCCGCCTCACGCGCACGCGCAAAGGATTCCTCGATGAACAGGCTCTTCGGATACTCCGACTCCCAGCCTTCGGCGATGAAGGCGGACTCCACCAGCCGCTCCTCCGTCAGCGAAACATGCGCGTCGGCATAGATCGAGAGGGTCAGGAGATCAAACAGGGCTTCGCGTTGGGTCTGGGTCATGCCGGATAGTGGCAACATCTCCGACCTCGATCAAGCATCACTTCTCTTGACCATTGACCCCTGACTCTTGACCATCCCACCCCATGTCCGACGCCGCCACCACTCCCATGATGAAGCAGTACCTCGCCATCCGGCGGGAGCTTCCTGAGGACGTGCTGCTGTTCTTCCGCCTGGGGGACTTTTATGAGCTGTTCTTCGAGGACGCGAAGGTCGCCTCGCCCATCCTGAATGTGGCGCTCACGAAGCGGAACGGCGTGCCCATGTGCGGCGTGCCGCATCATTCGTCGCAGGGCTACATCGCGAAGCTCATCAAGGCCGGCAAACGCGTCGCCATCGCCGAGCAGACGACCGATCCGGTGCCGGGGAAAATCGTCGAGCGTGCTGTCTCGCAGATCCTCAGTGCGGGCACCATCAACGATCTCAACCTCCTCGACTCGAATCGCCCGAACTACCTCGCCGCCGTGTTTCGTTCGGGCAAGAAACTCGGCCTCGCTTATGTCGATCACACCACCGGTGAATTCGAGGTCGGCGAGTTCAAGGACACCACGGAACTCGCCGACGAGCTTGAGCGACTTCAGGCGAGTGAGCTGCTTTTTAGTGATGATCAGCGCGACGTGATCGACGCCCTCGGCAGCCCGAGCAGTGCGCAGCCCATCGAAAGCTACCTCTTCCTGCTCGATCAGGCGCAGCATAGCCTCACGCAGCACTTCAAAGTGCAGTCGCTCGATGGTTTCGGCTGCACCGGCATGAACGCCGCCATCTGCGCCGCCGGCTGCATCCTGCAATACCTCCAATTCCAGCTCCGCCGCAGTGTCGATCACATCCAGCGCCTCCGCGTCGGCCAGACGAACGATTGCGTTCTCATCGACGCCGCCAGCCAGAGCCACCTCGAACTCGTCAGCGCCCGCGGCGGCACGCAGCACACGCTTTTGAGCGCCCTCGACCGCACCTGCACGCCCATGGGCGCTCGCAAAATGCGCCATTGGGTGCTGCATCCCCTGCGCGACCTCGACGCCCTCACCCAGCGCCAGGACATGATCGCCGCGTTGCTCGACGAGCCGATTTTACTCGGCCAAATCCGCACCCTGCTCAAAGAAGTCCGCGATTTGGAGCGCACCAGCTCCCGCCTCAGCCAAGGCAGCGGCAACGGTCGTGATTTGCAGGCGCTCGCTGTCTCGCTGGAGGTCGTTCCTTCGCTCAAGACGCTGCTCCAGGAGGGGGATCATCCTGATCCCCCCACCGAAGGGACCAGGATGGCCCCACTCCTTCTCGCCCGCCTCCACGACCTCACCCCCATCTGCCAGGAAATCCAGCGCGCCATCTGTGACGAGCCGCCGATGCAGATCAAAGAGGGCGGCGTCTTCCGCGAAGGCTACCTTCCCGCGCTCGACGAACTCCGCAACGCCACCACGCTCGGCCGCCAGTGGATCGCCGACCTGCAAAATCGCGAGATCGAGCGCACCGGCATCAAGAGCCTCAAGATCAAATACAACGCGGTCTTCGGCTACTTCATCGAGATCACCAAGGCGAACGTCGGCAGCGTGCCCGCCGACTACCACCGCAAGCAGACCACCGTCAACGGCGAGCGCTACATCACCGACGAACTCAAGCGCATGGAGGACAAGATCCTCGGCAGCGAAGAGCGCAGCAAGGCGCTGGAATACGAGCAGTTCATCGAGCTGCGCGGTCGTGTGCTGCAGCACCTCGCGCACATCCAGGAGACCGCCGAAGCCATCGCCGTACTCGATTCACTCGGCTCGCTCGCCGAAACCGCGCGGCTCTTCAATTACACGCGCCCCGTGCTCAATGAGACGCGGAATCTCTTCATCCGCGACGGCCGCCATCCTGTGCTCGATCAAAATCTCACGAGCGGCGAGCGCTTCGTGCCGAACGACGTCACCTTGGAGCCCGAGGAAAGCCGCCTCATCCTCATCACCGGCCCGAACATGGCCGGTAAGAGCACCTACCTGCGCCAGACCGCGCTGCTCACGCTCATGGCGCAGATTGGCAGCTTCCTGCCTGCCGCCAGCGCCGAGATCGGCCTCGTGGATCGCATCTTCACCCGCATCGGGGCCAGCGACGACATCGCGCGCGGCCAGTCCACCTTCATGGTCGAGATGAACGAGACCTCGCTCATCCTCAACAACGCCACCGAGCGCTCCCTCGTCATCCTCGACGAGATCGGCCGCGGCACGAGCACCTTCGACGGCCTCAGCATCGCCTGGAGCGTCGCCGAGCACCTGCATGATCACATCGGTGCCCGCTGCCTCTTCGCCACGCACTACCACGAGATCACCGCGCTCGCGCAAAGCCGCAGCGCCGTGAAGAACTACAACGTCGCCGTGAAGGAGTGGAACCAGCAGATCATCTTTCTCCGCAAGATCCTCCCCGGCTGCGCCGAAAAAAGCTACGGCATCCAGGTCGCGCGTCTCGCCGGCCTTCCCGAAAACGTCATCGCCCGAGCCAAAGAAGTCCTCCAACAACTCGAAGCCGGCCACCAACCCGCCGAAAGCGTCAAAGAAGTCCCCGTGGCGACGAGTGTGCCTGCGAAGACCAGGAAGAAAGCCATCAGCGATGCGGATGCGGGGCAGATGAGTTTGTTTGGGTAAACGATGTCAACACGCTGAGACTTGAGTGCCGGGGAGCAAACTAGTAGGTCACGCCGAAGGCACTTCCATAGCCTCAAAATCGTACCTGTTTAGAAACATCCTTCCTTCCGCAGTTAATCCGTAACTTGTCGGTCCAGTCCTCTCTATTAGGCCTCGTTGAATCAACTCGTCACGATCTCTGCCTGAGACATCGGCTGCCTTTCGAGCCAAAGCCGTTCGATTGCCGAGCAGAGACCGAATCGCTCCGCTCTTTTCTAGAAGCACCTTGAGCTCTGGGAAAAGCAATCCATTTATTTGAAGCGGCTGATTAAAGCGACCTACGTCGGCACGTAACCCGGCGTTCTCATTGCTAAGACGGGTCATCTCGTTCAGCAGGGCAGCCAAATCCGTTTGTTTGCTTGCACGAACCCAGCCAACGAGTTCCTCACGACGAGCGATGTGTGCGAGAGTCTCGGTCACGGCTATTTTGATGTCCTTGGTGTCTTCCCAGAATTTGCAGAGCTTGCCAAGAACTTGATCACGAAAGTTTGCGAGTTTGGATGCATTCGTGATCTCGATCACCGATGTTCCTTCGACTTTAACTCGCTCTTCGAGCGCTGCCTCCTGCACAACACATGCAAACAAAGGCTTGTTCTGTGCCGCAGCATACTCGTACTCCAAGTGCGTGTAGCTCTTGCCGGAGGTTGGTTCGAGTGAGCCATAGCGGCCACCGAGGATGAGCATGAACACATCCGATTCATCAATCCACTGTTTGATCACGTCCATCTGCGACTCGTCACCCGCAGTAAACAGTTCCATGCCTGCAGGGATGTGTCCTGCGGATAGGATTGCCGATACGGCGGCCTGTCGCTCAAAGATCAAGTCTGTGTAGGTTGACGAAACAAACACTTGGAGTTTTTTGCGGACGAAGTCTGCCATGTTGAGATGCTGGCATGCCTGCCCTTTAAGGCAACCGAAGAACCTAAGCAGGTGAACCCAGCCCAGAAACTCCCGGAAACGCTTCTGAATCACCCACTTTCAAGCCTCTCGACAATCCCGCCCCCTGAGCGTATTCTCCGGGGGAAATGACGTCAGGCTGCAACTGTCTGACAAATGACGTCTCTGGTCGCTTCCATCGCAGGACGGTGAACCGTCAGCTTTCCCTGAACAAGTCTTCGGTATGGCGCGGGAAATCCATCGCGTCATGGAGCACGCGGGCGATTTCGACGCGGTCATCCTTCACTCGAAACAAGATGGCATGCCGGCCTGCGAGGCATATGCGGCAGTCAGGATGAAGCTCCGGGCGCAAGCGCCAGCGGGTTGGGTTTTCAGCAATCCGCTCGAAGGTTGCCCATAGCATCGCCAGATAGCGGTCTGCCTGATCGGCATTCCAGGTGCGCACGGTGTAGTCATCAATGGACTCCAAGTCTTCGATGGCGGCCTGAGCCAGACGGAAGATCATGCGGCCTGCCTGCGGGTGCGGAAGTGATTCATGAAGGCGTCGCGATCCATCTCGACGGAATCGCCGCGATCCAACTGGTCGAAGCCCGCTGCCGCTTCCTGTCGCAACCACTCCAGTGCCGATTCACGCGATTCCATCTGCCGCAAGGCCTCCCGCACGACATCGCTGGCATCCTCATACAACCCGGAAGCCATTTTCCTGGCCAGAAGAGCAT
>DAORHS010000335.1:0-5613 GCA_035438165.1 Prosthecobacter sp. | reverse complement strand
CGCCAATGATTTTGTCTCTGCGGACATCCTGGTGGCCAGCCAGCCCCTCGCGTTTGCCTTCACCACCATGAGGATTCTTTATCTCATGCCGCTGCGTGACGACCAAGTGACCGCTTTTGCCCGCGTCCATGTCGCCCTATGGAAGAAGCGTCAGGCGGATGCCCTGGCTCGCTTTATCCACGAGGCAATCAGCCAGAACTTGCCGCTGAAGGAATTGGAAAGAAACCGGGAGATACTGCTTAATCCACTGGATCTTTTGTTTGTCTGCGAACTGATCGAGGCAGGCACCACGCCCGATATGCAGGGCATCCTTCGCCAGCAGCACCAGCGAATGGCCGCCGACTATCATGCCATCTACCAGATTGATTTTCCAGACGAGCGGTTCTCCAAATTTGTTTATGAGGCCAGGACCAAAGGCGACAGCGACGAATTTGGCACCGGCGGTCTCGGGCGTGAGTGGGAAAAGCTGCAGGAGTTCCAACTTGCCCGCTTGCAGGTTGGAAGTGTGGACTCAGGCGATGCCCGGCAGTGGGTGATGCGTCATCCTCGTGTCTGCGACTTTTATACGGCGGTGTGCTGGTGTTTCGACCAAGTGTGGGAGCAGGACAATTCAACACTCACCCGTCATGCGGGCGACCCGCGATTCTGGGGTGCTTTTTATCTTCTTCTCAAAGACCTGGACACTCGCCAAAGAAAGCTCGTGTTTGACAAGCTGCTGCGCTGGAGCGCCCAAAATCAGCAACACACACTGCTGGACGGACTTGTCAGCGAAGATGAGCGGCGCCATCCGACTCCGGAAACACCTCTCCTACGCTCGGAAGCAGGTTCTCAACGCTCCCAATCATCCGGGTGAATAAGTGGTTCCAGACGCGCCTCCAGTTCGCGTTCTGAAATCTTGCCATCCAGATGCAGCAGGAGATTTTTTGCCACATTGCGCGCCTGGGCGTCAGGCCAGAGCGCCACTTCACGCAAAACTGGTTCCGCACGTTTCCCAAGCAGCTCGAAAAAATATGTGGCGTCGATTGCGTTCCCCGTCTCGGAATCATCTTTCAATTTTTTTGCCATTTTCCTTAGGCGCTCCGGAGAGTAGAAGCGCTCATAGTGGGACCATAGCTTGTTTTCGTTTATGGCACGCAGAACGGCATACTGGTCTTCAAAATCCTCGCTGGTCACATAGTCCAGCATGTATGGGGCCGCCTCCTTTGGATGTGATGTCAGCAATTCATGGGCTGCGGCACGGGCGGCGAAAAACTCATCGGCGTCAGTGGGTTCTGTATCTGACTTCGCTCGCTTAAACACCTCAGTACGGAGTTTCCCATCGAGCTCGACCGCCTCGGACCAGGATAGAACGTCCAACACAATGCCTTTGCCCTGCTCATCCATCGCGTCGAACTCCTCGCGAAGCCGTCGATGCGTGCTTGGATTCTCTCTAAAGTAGTTCTCCGCAGCAATGGCATTGTATTTTCTTTTGTCGCTGCGGCAGTCACGCAGCTTCTGCTCTACCTCGGCCGAGCTTGGGCCTCTTTGAAAGAGTCTTTTCAGAAAGCCTTCCGCATGGGCACCGCCGCCCCCAAAAAGGCACATCAAGAGGATGAGAATTCGCTTCATGGATGAATGGATCAGGGAATCTGTCAACGCCGCCCAACATTTTTCACATGCATGTCATCTTTAAAAGCGAAATGGTAAAGAAAATGCGTTTCACCTGGGGTTGGACGCAAATTCTTGATAGTGCGTTGGCGTTCATGATAGCATGGCTTCATTCAGAAAGCTATGCAGCGGCTCTCCGACAGCCGAGCCTGCGCTTTCTTGCGGTCAATCTGTATGGGCGGGATGGCCAGCGCACGGGCGTGTTACGCTCGGCCTTTGAACGCTCACCGAAAGCGGTGGCTCATTCAGCGTAAGCCGTCCACATCACTGCAACACTCCTTTTTTGACCACCCATACCCGAAGGGCCAAGGTCGGCCGGGTGAAGTGACGAACGCCGACATGAACAATACCATCAGCAGCGCCCACGGCGCGAGCAACAACAGCAATGCTTTGAAGATAATGGACATCGTCGTGAGCGGTCCGCCAATTTAGGGCGAGCTGCAGACCATCGCGAACAAGATGGCTGAACTGCTCAATGCACTGCGGCGATACCCCCGCACCAGCAGGTGTCGCCGTCGAGGCGTGAAGAAGGCCAAGATTGCCCGTCCTGACCACCTCTTGACTTCCTTGACGCATTTCTTGACCGCCGCCTCTCTCTCGAAAGTCCGCGCCCTTCAGTCGCGTAGTTCAGGGCATCGTCCCCCTATGATGTCCAAAACCACCCTCTCGCTGACTTGCGCGGCCTTCGCCGCTGTGTCCCTTCACGCCCAGGACGCAGGCGAAAAAATCACCTATCAGGATCACGTCCGCCCGCTGCTGGAGAACAAATGCTTCTCCTGCCACAACCCGGACAAGAAGAAAGGCGACCTCGACCTGACCAGCTTTGGCGCGCTCATGACTGGCGGCGGCGGCGGCACCATTGTCGATGCCGGCAATGTGGACAGCAGCCGCATCTGGAGCACGTGTGCGAAGAAGGAAGAACCCTTCATGCCGCCGGAAGGCGCTCCTTTGAGCACCAAGGATCTCGATTTGCTCGCCGCCTGGATCAAGGGCGGCATCCTCGAAACCAAGTCCTCCATCGCCAAGAAATCCGCCAAACCGAAGGTGGACATGGCGGTCGCCGTCACCGGGGGCAAGCCTGAAGGCCCCATCGCGAAGCCCGAACACGTGCTGCTGGAGCCCGTCATCGTCACCCCGCACACCACCGCCATCACGGCCATGGCCGCCAGCCCCTGGACCTCGCTGATGGCGCTCGCCGCGCCGAAGCAGATGCTGCTCTACGACACGGACACCAAGCAGCTCGTCGGCATCTTTCCCTACACCGAGGGCTACGCCCGCAGCCTGCGCTTCAGCCGCAACGGCTCCCTGCTCATCATGGGCGGTGGTCGCGCCGGCAAAAACGGGCACGCCATTGTCTGGGACGTCAAAACCGGCAAACGCATCACCGAGGTTGGCAAGGAGTTCGACCAGGTCATGTCCGCCGACATCAGCCCCGATCACAAGATGATCGTCATCGGCAGCCCGTCGAAAAAGGTCAAAGTGTACGACACCGCCACGAGCGAAGAACTGTACATGATCAGCAAGCACACCGAGTGGGTCATGGGCACCGCCTTCAGCCCGGATGGCGTCCTGCTGGCCACCAGCGACCGCAACGGCAACGTCAATGTCTGGGAGGCCGAAAACGGCGGTGAGTTCTACATCCTCGGCCAGCACAAGGGCTCCTGCGTGGATCTCTCCTGGCGCGCCGACTCGAACATCCTCGCCTCCTGCTCCATGGACGGCACCATCAGCACCTGGGAGATGAACGAAGGCAAGCTGGTCAAAAACTGGGCCGCCCACGGCGGCGGCGTGCAGTCCGTCTCCTTCACGCCCGACGGCAAAATCGTCTCCTCCGGCAATGACGGTCTCGTCCGCGTCTGGGACATCAACGGCAACAAGCTCGCAGAGGCTCCGAACCAGGGAGATCTCGTCACCAAAGTCGTCGCCCTGTTTGATTCGAAGACCACCGTCTCCGCCAACTGGCGCGGCGAAATCAAGATGTGGTCCATCGGCGTAACCGCCCTCACAGAAACGGGCCAGCTCACCAGCAATCCCTCCCAGATCGCCCAGCGCATCGTCCAGGCCGAGCAGCGCATGGCCGAACTCACCGGGAAGCTGCCTTCGCTGCAGGAAGCCATCAAGAAAGCCGAGGCCGATGCCAAAGCCCGCGATGAAGCGCTCGCCAAAGTCCGCGCCGAAGTCGCCGAAAACGACCGCCGCAGCAAGGCCTACCCCGGCGAGATCGCCAACGAAGAAAAAGCTCTCGCCGCCCTCAAGGCTGCCCGCGCCAAGGCGGATCAGGACAAGGCCGCCCGCAACGCCGCGATCAAGGCCTTCGGCGAGAAATCCGCCAAGATCGCCGCGCAGGAAAAAGAACTCGCCCCGATCTCAGCGGAAGCCGCCAAGCTCCCCGCGACTGACAAAGCGGTCGCCGATGCCAATGCCGCGCTCGAAGGCGCGAAGAAGGAGCTCGCCGCCAAAGCCGGTGACGCCCCGCTCACGGCCAAGGTGAAGGATCTCGAAGGCAAGCTCGCCGCCGCCAAGGCCGCGCAGCAAAAGATCGCCCCGAACAAGCCCAAGGCCGACCAGCTCACCGCCGCCATCGCGAAAGCCAAGGCTGAACTCGGTGCGGCACCGGCCCCGGTCGCCGACCTCGACAAATTGATCGCCGAAACCGACGCCAAGATCAAAGCCGCCACTGCCAGCATCGCCGCCAAGAAGGCCGAGCTGCCCAAATTGCCCGCGCTCGTCAAAGCCGGCCCGGATCGCATCAAAGGTGCCGAAGGCAACGCCGCCGCAGGCAAAACTGCCCTCGCCGCCTCACAAACCGCCGCCAAATCGGCCAGCGATGAAATCGGCGTGCTGCAAAAAGTTCCCACCGCGCTCAAAGCCGCGCAGTTCAACACCGGCGTGCTCGTCGAGAAGGAAAAGCTCGCCAAGCTCGAAGGCGACTTCACCGACTTCACCGAGGCCAAAAAAGACGCCGAGGCTGCCAAAGTCTCCGCTGCGGCCCGCATCGAAGAGTCCAAAAAAGCCATCGCCGAATCCACCGCCGCCCAGCCCGCTCTTGAGGCCGCATTGAAGAAAGTGCAGGGCGAAGCCACCGCACTCGATGCAGCCACCAAACCCGCACGCGACGCCGATGCCGCCGCAAAGGCCAAGGTTGATGAGCAGAAGAAAATCATCACCACCAAGGAGGCCGAACTCGCCGCCGCCGCCAAAGCCAAGGACGAAGCCATCGCCGCGTCCAAGAAATCCGCCGAGGACATCGCCAAGCTCATCGAAGCCAGGAAGAAGAGCCTCGCCGAAGTGAACGCCAAGCTCAAAGGCCCCGAGGCTCAGGTCACGACCAAGAAGGCTCCCGTCGCCAAATTCGAAGGCAACCTCGCTAGCGTGAAGAAGTCCGCCGCCGACTTCACCGCCGCCCTTCCCGCGCAGGAAAAAGCCGCCAAGGACATCGAAGCCTCGATTCCCAAATTCACTGCGGAAATCCAGGCCGCCGACAAAGTGCTCGCCGACGCCAAAAAAGCTGCTGCTGACGCTCAAAACGCCGTCGCTGCAGCCAAGAAGGAACTCGCCGCCAAGGCCGGTGATGCCGCGCTGACCGCCAAAGTGGCCGCTGCTGAAAAGGCAGCCGCCGAGGCCGCTGCAAAGCCTGCGCAAGCCCAGCAGGCGCTTGATGCCAGACGCGCCGCTCGCGGCGATGCGGAGAAAAAGCTCGCCGACGCCCGCAAAATTGCCGGCAAGACCAAAAGCGATTTGAACAACGCCAACACCGCCATCGCCCAGACTGAGAAGCAGCTCGCCCAGGCCAAAAACGAACTCGCCGCCGCCGAAAAAGCCGCCGCGCCCATCCGCGGCCAGCGTGACAGCATTCAGAAGGAGATCGACGCCCAGTCGAAGGCCCTCGCCGAGAAGCAGGCTGCGCCCGCTGCGATTGAAAAGGACTACGCCGCCAAGATCGCCCCGCTGAACGCCGCCATTGCC
>DAORHS010000334.1:0-5645 GCA_035438165.1 Prosthecobacter sp. | reverse complement strand
CCGCACGCCGGCGGGTGCAGATTCCGGCAGGTTCCTGCGTGCGGCCATGACAGGACCGTCCCGCAACATTCTTTATCGCAAGGAGCTGCCCAAGGAGGTGAAGCTTCCGCCAGACGTGGAGCAGCGGCGGCGTGCATTGGTGAATGAGCGGGTGAAGCAGATGGAGAACTACCGCAACACCTACCTCAATTACGCCAAGGCCAAGGATGACCCGGTCAAACGTGACAAGCTGGAGAAGGACCTCACCCGCATCAACCGCTCCGTGCATGAGACGGAGACCAAGATCGAAAAGGAATTGAGCAATGCCGCACAGAAGGACCCTCAACTGCAAGACTCCCTGATCAAGGTGCTGCTGGTGGAAGAATAACCCCGGCACTTTTTCTTTTTTACTGATCGCCGGATGCCCCCTTCATCACCATGAAACAACTCCCATGCCTGACTTTCGCCGTGCTGATGAGCCTGGGATCAAGCGTGTGTCTTGCCGCCCAGGAGCAGCAAGTGTCCCTCAAGCTTGCCAAAATCGCACCGCTGCCTCAGAACCTGCCCGCAGCAATGCTCAAGGCTCTGAACAAGCGGCGTGAGCGCCTGGACACATGGCGTTCGGACATCAAGCAGAAGGTGGAGCAGTTCAACACCCTTGGGCCGGTCACACCAGGGTCAGCCGCAGACACGCTGCGTCGCCGGGATCTTGAGAAGCTCGCCAGCGAGACGGCTGCATGCAGCATTGCAGTCAAGAAGTTCAACGCCGAGCTGGAGGCGCTTGTCGCCTCGACTTCCAAGAATGATCCAGCGGCTTCATCAGGGTCCCGCAATTGGAGCGCCCCAGAGAACAAAAAGGTACTGGCTGCACTCGAGGCATTCAAGGATGCCGAACTGCGAGAGTGGATCGAGCATCAAGCGCCCAAGGACCGAGTTCCAGGAACCCCGAGCAGCCTCCCTCCTGCTGCGAGTGACATGATCTCAGCGAACGGAACAATGCTCACCTTCAAAGATGGGTTCTTCGATCCGCGTGCAAGCGATGTGAAGCGCGAGAACCTGCTCGCTTTTGAAGCGGGCAAGGTTCTCTGGGCGGTCAACATGACCAGCAAAGTGGAACAGGGCCGGTCGTTGGAAGATTGGTTCAAAGACTTTCTTCACAAGAATCCGGGTCTGGTTGAGGAGATGAAGGCGGCAAGGCACCAAGGCGAAGGACTTTCTGACCTCGGCGATTTGGCAGACACACAGTCTCAATTTGCACACGTTTTTCGCGCCAAGGCGCTCGGCCTCGGCAGCAAGGAACGACAATTGGAATTGACCTTGTTTAAAAACAAAATCTCCCCGCTTTTAAAAAAATGAATTCCCGCCGGCCTGACCGCAGGGGCACCCGGTCCAAGACAAGACATGCGCAACAGATGCGCAGATGACCGTTCCAAACTCGCATTAACATGCCCATACGCCATGAAAACCGCCCCCCGTCAGCCTCAGCCAGCCGTTCTCCGTTTTGTCTGGCTCGGCCTGCTTCTGCTCAGCGTCAGTCTTCTGGAGGGGTGCGCTCCGTCCACATGGGACCGGCTTGACCCCGAATATGCCACTCTGCTTCCTGCCGCGCGGACGGATGTGCGGGAGAATGCCATCGTTGGAATCTGGCACACTGAGACCCAGCCACGCTTCTTCCATCCATCCTCGCGGTACTCACTGCAATTCTCCCCCGACCATACGGCACGCTGGCGGGGAGACGGCATGGAAGGAGCCTATGGCCAATGGGACTATCGCGGCCAAGGGGTATGGACCGTGACCTGGACGAGGAACGCTTATGTCAACCCCGTAGCCGGCCAATACTGGCTGCCGGTCACGGTACGGCACACCGGGCGATACCTGCTGGTGGACGCTCCTTTCAATGGAGGAGCCTTCAGTGGAGGCGGGGTGATCAAAAATCACCTGGTTTACGTGTCCTCGAATGACGAAATGGCGATGCGGCATGCGTTGAACAAGCGCTTCTAAACCGCCCTTCCACGTCTGCTGCAACAGCCTCGATCGCCCAACTTGCGGTGCCGCTTGAAGGTGAACTCGATCACCTTGTCAGCGTAGCGTTTGCCCACAAACACCTCGCCGAGTGAGAGGATGATTTCGTCGAGCAGGTGCGGGGGGAGCTTCATTCAATCCCAGTAGAACAGCGCGCGCAGCTTCACAACCACCGCCTGCCATCAAATGTTGCCACACCTACCAGTCAGGATGTTTCATGCGCCGAACTCATGGCACGAAAAGACACTTGGATGATGTCGATATGACGTTGGTCACAGAAGACTTCCCGACCAATACGCAGCTTGCCATTTCTAACGGAAGCGCTATCCTAAGCGCCATGAAACTTAAGTCACACCAGCCAAGAACTCCCGCCATGATGGTGGAGAGTGGTGTGACCAAGCCGGTGTTCCACCGGCTGGCAGCCAGCCGAGCTTAAGCGGACAGCCTTGTTATTTAAGGGCTGCCCGCGCCTCCCGCAGGTACCAGACCTGCCTTCCATAGCACACCCACGCCCACACGGCGTGCAGGTTTTGATCTGGCTTCCACTCCACTGTGAGCATCACGTCTTGGCGTTTTCAAACTAACGCTGACGTTGCCGCAAGATACCTCGGGCCATGCCTATGGCTCCAAACTCTTACCCCTTTGTTATTCATCAAAATTATTTACGACTATGAAACTGTTAGAACGACTTTTTGACCACGACGCCCCCGTCCAAGTTGGCAGCGCCTTGCTTGCCGAAAGACCCACGTGGCTGGTGACTTGCATCCTCAAACGCCAGGAGGTGTTTGGGGATGTCTCCATTGAAACATCTTATGAGGTGGCTGCTCGCAGTGAAGAACAAGCACGCAAGTCGGTGCGCTCTTTCGTGCGCCAATCGCAACCTGAGTTCTCCATTGAGTCGATGTTGGTCACCCTTCAGCCGCGACAGTAAAACTGCACCCACTCGTGTGATCCAGGAAGGACTCCTCCCGGCTTGGGTGGAGTCGCTTCCGCATGCTCACATGGCAATCATTCATCCCACTTTTTACTTCTACCATTTCCATGAATTCCCATTCCATCACTCACTACGATCTTGTGACTTTGCGTCCCCTCAACGAATTGGGCACGCTGCATGAGCCTGATATGACCCTTCAGGTGGTGCCCGGTTACGAGGCGGATGTTGACCAAGGTCGAATCTCTGAGGACGCACCGCTGGGACGCGCCCTTTTGCGTCAGCGCAGTGGTCAAACCATCACCATTCAAGTCGAGGGGCGCAGTCTTTCGATGCTCATTCTGGCGGTAAAAACTCAACCGCGGCACTTGCCGCCATTGATACATTTGAGTTAGCCGCAGAAACAGGCGCGATCTTCAGCGCCCGCAGGCGAGCCAGGCGCTGATCCTGCATGGCTTGCCTGCACCGGACGGGCGGTCATTGTTTCAGGACCGCCCGTCTCTGCGCCAGCGTTCCCAGGTGGAGAACCACCGCGAATGAGCTGAATCTCATGTTTGCCCCATGCCATTCGTGGCAGCATTGCAGGCCGGTGGAGACGCCATCCAAGCACAACCACCGCAGCCAAGAAATCACTGGCCCCTCCGTCGAAGCAGATTAATCTCCGCGACCCCCAAATTCATGCCCACCGAGTTCGACATTCAATATGCCCTGGAAAACACCCAGGTCTTGCATGAGCCGGACCGCCGCATCGACACCTTCGGCAGCACGCAGTTCGAGTTTCAGATCGTCACCGAACTCATGGACACCGTCGGCGCCGTGCGCGTCCGCGAAGGCCGGATCGAGGCCGAGAAGCCGCTCATCCTGCGCCCGGAAATGCCCGGTAACTTTGACTTTGAAGGTTTCGGACCGGAAGCCTCCGCCTTTGGCGAGTTCCTCAAGGACAACCTGCACAAGCTCGCGATCCTCAAATACGGCTTCAAATTCCGCAAAGGCGAGATCAGCGAGCAGATCGTCCATGAATCCATGGACGAGGTTTGTGGCAAGCTGCTTGGCGACATCCGCACCTCCGGCAACCCGATGCGTGCGGTGATTCAAGGCGTGGACGACACCTGGGAAATTTGCCTGCTCAAGTTCACCGTCGAGATGATCGAGAAGTCCCAGAACATCAACCTCTTCGATTTCAAACGCCGCGGCCTGCTGGGCTGATGCTGAAAATGATGAAAGCAAAATGTCGAATGACGAAATGACCGCATCCGAATGACTTCCTGCCCGCCCAACCACTGCACCGCGTTTCCCCACCCTTCTGGAGACCTGCGCTCCAACGCAGAACCTCGTCATTTTTCATTCGTCATTCGTCATTGCTAGAAAATGGCCCGGACCCAGATCAAACTGCTGATTTTCCTCATCACCGTGGGCCTGGTGGCGGGCACGCTGGCGATGGGCTACTGGGTCTATATGAACGTCCTGCTCAAGGAGAGCCAGGTCGAAAATGACATCGCCGCGATGAAGACCCAAGAACGCCCGCGCATCGATCCCGGGGTGCGCCGCTTCGAGGCCGCCGTCGATCTCATCCGGGAGGGCAGGATCGAGGAGGGCCGCGAAGCCCTCTACAAGCTGCGCCAGCAGTTCCCCGACTCCGCCACCTGCCCTGAGGCCATGCGCATCATCGGCGAGATCAACATGGACCAGCTCTACTCGCCCAACAACCCGGCGGGCAAGAAGGACTACATCGTGCAGCCCGGCGACTCGCTCAATCTCATCGCCGGCAAGCAGGGAACCACCGTCGATTCCATCATCCGCTCCAGTGGCCTCATGAGCTTCAACCTCCAGCCGGGGGACCACCTCACCATTATCCCGATGGATTTTCATCTCGGCGTCAGCGTCTCGAAAAAACAGGTCATGCTGCTGCGCAAGGTCGGCGACAAGGAATACCTCTTCAAAGTCTATCAGGCGAAGGACATCCGCCTGCCGCCCGGCCTGCGTCTGCCCGTGGAGATGCAGATCGCGGGAAAAAATGCCATCTACGACGGCAAGCCCGTCATCTCCACCGACCCGAACTACATCGATGCGGAAAAGTGGTTCCCCGGAACCAAGGCGGGCATCAGCCTGCGCACCCCGCCCGTCGCCCGCGCCCTGCCGGTGGAGGAGCCGAAGACAGCCTCCAAAAAATCCGGCACCACCGCCGCCGCCATTCCCGCGCCCGCCCCCTCGGCGGAGACCGGCATCTTTCTCGCCCGCGAGGACATCGAAGAACTCTTTGCGCTTGTGAGCAGAGGGTCAAAGTTGAGCCTCGTGAGATAACCGCTATCCCCCTTTCCCCCGACTGCCCATGAAACAAGTTTTGGAATTCGAAAAACCCATCGTCAAACTCCGCGAAGAAATCGAGGAGGCCAAAAAGAAGCTCGCTTCCAAGCCCAGCGACAAGCTCGCCCAGCAGATCGCCGACCTCGAGGCCAAAGCCGACGCCCTCCACCGCGACATCCATGCCAACCTCTCCCCCTGGCAGCGCGTGCAGATCTCCCGCCACATCGCCCGCCCCTTCATGCTCGACTACGTGAAGCACATCTGTGACGAGTTCGTCGAACTCCACGGCGACCGCCACATCGGCGACGACAACGCCATGCCCGCCGGCTTCGCCACCATCGCGGGTCAGCGCGTCGCCATCCTCGGCCATCAAAAAGGCCGCGACACCCAGGAAAACCTCCTGCGCAAC
>DAORHS010000333.1:0-5676 GCA_035438165.1 Prosthecobacter sp. | reverse complement strand
CCTGCGGATAGCCCGGCATGTGCGGCGGGTAACCCTGCGGCATCGGATAGCCCGGAGGCATTGGATAGCCCTGCGGATAACCTGGAGGCGGCCCATAGCCTTGCGGCATCGGATAACCCTGCGGATAGCCCGGCATGTGCGGCGGATAACCCTGCGGCGGCGCGTAGCCCGGAGGCAGCGGCTGGGTGGCTCCGGGGTGTTGCGGAGGCGGCGGCGGATTCTGCGGGGTTCCTGGCTGCTGCGGATTCATGGCAATAAAGAATGGATGTGCGGCAGACTACACGTTCGCCGGCCTGTCCGACAAGATGAATTTACGGACATACCAACGAACGGTCTCACGGCGGGTTACTTTCGGAGAGCAGCCACAGGCAGACAGAGGGCGTCGCGTCGGAAATCCGGCACCCCCGTTCACGCGTTTTCAAACTTCCGCCAGTAGAGCAGCGCGATGGGGACCATGGAGAGGCATTCCTGACCGGCGGCGGCGACGCCTTCCATGGAGCGCGTGGTCCAGGCGCCAAGAATCAACGAGGAGGCGATGAGTACGGCCGAGCCAAAGGTGAAGACGGCCCGCGGGGCGATGGTGAGGCGCACGGGCCGGGTTTCTTCACCCAGGAGGTCGATGAAGCGTGCGGCGCTGAGCACCAGGACGATGATGGAGAGCCAGCCGTTGTCATCGAGGCTGCCGGTGGCGAGGTAGTCGTACCCGCCATGAGCCGCGACGGCGAGGAGGAAGGTGGCGATGAATTCATCCGCCCGGGCAAAGCGGGTGAGCAGCATGCGGTAGAGGCTGTGCGCGCAGATGCCGGTGAGGGAGATGTGCAGGAAGTTGGCGGAGAGAAAGCGTGTCCAGGCGATGGTGCCGCCGTAGTCCTGGTAGTAGCCGATGTTTTCCTCCAACGAGAAACCGAGGCCGACGAAGGCGCCCGTGAGCAAGGCGAGGCCGGGCCGGCGTCTCCACATGAGCCAGGGAAGAAACAGGGCGAAGAGGAGCAGCTTGCAGCCTTCTTCCCGCAGGCCGACGCCGACGAGGTAATAAATCAGGTCGTGGGGGAAGGGGGCGTTGGCCGTCATGCCCTGCACAAACTCCTGATAGGCGAGGATGGTGAGCGTGGGCCACACGCTGGCCACGCCGGCCATGAGCGCGGCGATGGGGCGCGCCCAGCGCCAGCGCTCGCGGTCGCTGTGCTGCACGAGGATGAAATACCAGAGCGCTGCGACGAAGAAGGCGAGCGCGAGCATGCCGTAGGGGATTTCGTTGATGCGGTGGCGGATGAGTCCGTGCCACTGCATCCAGACGTCGCCCAGCAGCGCTCCGGCATGGTGCTGGAGCAGGGGATGGCAGTGCTCGATCCAGCCGGGCTGGCCGGCGATGCTGCGCAGCAGCTTGAGATCACGTTGTGTGATCGCGAGCCTGAGGGCTTCCTCACGCGCAGCCGCGGCATCGGCAAAGTGCAGACCTTCGGTGAAAAACGACTGCATGGCCGCCGGGATGTTGTTGCGGCGCTTTTGCACGCTGCCGATCAGTTCGGCGGCCAGCATCTCCGGCGGAGCTGCCAGCGCCTTTTGCTCCAGACGATCCAGGGCTGCGTCGTCGGCATCAAGCGTCGCCGCGAGGAAATCCTGAAACAGACCGGCGGGGGCGTCGGTTGTGACGTGCTGCCGGAGGAGCTGCGCCACATCATAACCGCCCAGTTTTCCGTCGCGCCGAAAGCTCCGAAACGCCAGCTCCTCATCGCCTTCCACCAGCCTGGGGATTTGCGCGAGAAGCATGCGCAGCCAGGTGGCGAACTCGCGTGGCTGCGGCGTCGTTTTGTGCCGCAGATGATGAAACTCCTCGTGCAGGCGGATGAGGGCGGGCGACACGGCGAAGTCTTCCGGTGGTCCGCCCGGACTGACGCTGCCAATCACGATCACGCTTGCGGCGATCATGCCGGT
The DNA here is from genome assembly GCA_035438165.1 of Prosthecobacter sp. GTDB lineage: Bacteria > Verrucomicrobiota > Verrucomicrobiia > Verrucomicrobiales > Verrucomicrobiaceae > Prosthecobacter. The sequence goes on along the minus strand of DAORHS010000333.1, from coordinate 3,741 downwards.
GGCGATGATGGCGGCCGACGTCCGCAGGAGGAAGCGGCGGTTGCGCGTGAGGTAGTGCGTGCGCGCACGCCAGCCGTGGAAAAGAGAGCGTTCCTCACTCATGCCGCATTCAGTCGTCCGCTTTCTTCCACCAGTCAGGGGATTGCTGCCACGGTTCGCGTGGCTCCGGTGCCACCCGTGGCGGGGTGGTGCGCGCCTGCGGTTTCTCCGCCTCGTCGTCCTCCAGTTCCATGAGCAGCTTCATGTGCGGCTCCGGTTTGGTAGTGCGTCTCCAGATGATCCAGGCCCACATGGCAAAGGCACCCAGCAGGAACAGCAGCGTGCCGAGCGTGAAGAGCACGAACCAGTCGGACGCTTCCACCCACTCGTGCGAAATCTTGACCGTGCCGCCTTCGGGCCGGACGAGAAAGGCGAGGTGCGCGTTCATGGGCGGCGGCGGGCTTAAACGTCGTGAAAGACGAGCCGCATGGGGATCATCTTGGAGAACTGAAATCCGTGCTGCTGAAAGAACGACTGCGAGTCGGCGCTGATCCGGTCGGTCAGCAGCGTGATGCGGCGGAAGTGCTTCTCCCGCGCAAATTCGATGGCGTGCTCCAGCAGGCGTCCGCCGTAGCCTTGACGGCGGTGCTGCGGGTGAACGATCACATCCTCCATGATGAGCACCAGGCCGCCCTCCGCCGTGCTGATGGTGAAGAGCAGATTGATCATGCCGATCACCTTGTGATCCGTGCGCAGCACAAAAATGCGGCCGCGATTCGGCTGCTCGAGAATCAGACGCAGCCCGTGCTCCTGCTTGGAGCGGTCCGGGTTGAAATCCTCTTCTTCGCTGAAAAGAGCAAGGAGCAGTTCCACAAGCTGTGGAAGGTCTTCGATGGTGGCCGGTTCGATGCGCGGCTCGGTATCAGGGGCGGACATTGATTTTAGAATAACGGGGCCGGGGACAAAGGCAATGCGTTCGATGCAACGGATGCCGCAAGTTTTTTGAAGCTTGCTTTACACAAAGAACCACGGCGGCGGCGTTGGGGCCTTGAAACTCCTGCTCCCGTCGGGGGTTGCACTTCCTGCATCCAACCCAAACAACACACTCACATGAAACCCGGAACCAACCGCTTCACCTGGCTTTGTGGCGTCGTCGCTCTCAGCATCGCCCCGCTTCAGGCCCAGGACGCCAGCCCCGCAGGCAGTCCTGCGGTGGAAACACCACGAACGAACGACAAGCCGCCCGCTCCTGAACGGCGTGACCCGCCACAACGAGACGGAACACGCCGCGAAGACAATGCTCCGCAGCCTGACAACGCACGTGGACCCGAGCGACGTCCGCCAATGGAAGACCGGCGCGAGGGTGAGCGTCCGCGTGTTGAACAGCCACAGCGTGGTGAACAACCGCAGCGTGATGGACAGCGCGGCCCCTCGAATCAGCCGCGTGATGGACAGCGCGGCCCTGACAAGCCCGCAGGTGCCGAGGGCTTTCGCCGTCCGCCCATGGATGGCCCGCGTGATGGCGATCATCAGCGCGGCGCACCTGCGCCGCAGGGAAATCGTGATCAGGATCACGCAGGACGTCCGGATGGACCTCGCCGGCAACCAGGACCGCGCGGAGAGGATCGTGGATCCGCCCGGCCTCGTTCACAGGATCGTGGCCCGCAGGATTTCGCGCAGCGCGGCTCGCCAGGAGCACCCCGTGGACGGGAAGGATTTCGTTCGCCTCCGCAGGGGCCGCGTGGTGGTCCGGGCATGATGGGCCGCGGACCCGAACGTCGTTTCGAAGGCCGGCAGGAGCCACGGCAGTTCAGCAGTCCGCGTCAGGACGGGAGATTTTCAGGGCCACGCGGCCCTGAGCCCCGTTCCCAGCCGCCTCGCGGCCCCATGCCTCCGCATCTGGGTCAGCGTGATGGCGGGCGCGGCCCACAGGCTCCGGGACAGTTTCGTCGTCCGATGAATCCGCCTCCTCCCGGTATGCGCGGCGGCGACCATGGTCCCGGACCGTCGCCACGCGGAGGTCCGCGTTTCACGCCGCCATTCCAGCGCGGTGACGGGAATGCACGCCGTTCGCAGCCACCGATGAATCGCGAGCGTGGTCCGGAGTCCGGGCCGCGTGACGAAGAGCGTGGCCGTGAAGGCCCGCCACGCGATCGGAGTGTGTGAAGAGGGAGATGGATGGTTCATCAAATGCAGGCGGCCCGGGAAACCGGGCCGCTTTTTTCATGCATCGGAGAGGCATTCGCGTCTCATGGGTTGTGTTTGTGCAAACGAACTCCATAATCGGCCTCAACAGGTGGGACATCTGCCGTCCGCCACGACACATACCGCATGAGCCTGGTCAAAAAAACCGCCCCAACTTCCTCCCCCAATCCGTTGGTTTCCGCGGACGGAGATCGTGGTTCGGCGGGACTGCCCTGGTGGTCACCGGATCGTTGGGCACATCTTTGGAACGGCAAAAACTCGGTTTCAGCCGCCTCTGCCGCCACTGCGAACACCATGCTGCCGGTGCTGATCGAAGTGTTCGCCGCCTTCAGCAAGCTGGACGGCAACATTGAGGAGGAGGAGGTCGAATCCAGCCTCGGCTACCTCCGCTACGATTATCCCGAGGCGATTTACGCGGACATGCGGCGTCTCTATTTTGAAGCGCTGCAGGAGCCGCAGGATTTGTCCCAGCGCGCGAAAGAGCTCAGTCAAAAGCTCTCCCAGGAGCAAAAAATCCTGCTCGGCGTGCAGTTGTATCTTCTGATCTCCCGTGCGCAGCAGAATCAGCGGCAGATGGTGGAGTTTTATCTCTTCATGACGAACCTGGGCATCGCTGCCCAGGCCATCGACATCGTTTATCAGCTCAACGCCGGTGACAAGCCGCCGGAGGAGGGCTTTTCCAGCAAGGGCGGTCAGCCGCTGGACACCCTGCGCATCGGCGCCACCAAGAACTGCGACGTGCTGCTGCGTTCGCTCTCTGACGACTGCTCGGTCGTGGCGTTCCGCTTTCAAAATCTCGTGCTGCTCAAGAACACCGGCAGCATCTCCATCCTCGTGCGCAGCCGGCGTCAGCCGCCGGGTGAGTTCTCCCGCCTCTATCCTGGTGAGCGCGTGGTGCTGGAGGACGTGACGCTCGACTACAACGACCTGATCAGTTACTTCAACGCCAAGAAGACGCTTTCCGGCACGCAGATCTACCTCACGCTCACGGAGAACGGCAGCGCGGAGATCGCCCCGCATCGCATGCGCGGCACGAATCTGCGGCTGAGCTTCGGTCTTGGCGTCACCGTCGAAGCTCTGCGCACGACGCAGGCCACGCTCAACGGCGTGGTGCTCAGCAGCGGCACCGTGGTGGAGGCCAGCATCGAGGACAGCATCATCGCCCATGGCGAGGTGGAAATCTCGCTGCGTGATCTGCGCGTGCGTGCGCAGGAGTTTGGCGGCCAGTTCCGGCTGGAGGGCAGCCGCAACACCTATCTCGTCTCCAACAAGCCCGAGCTGCTCGACGAAGGGGACATCCTGCTTTCCGAGGACACCGACGGCGAGATCCTGCTGCGCATCGAGTGCAACTACGCGCAGAAAACCGGCGTGCTGGAGGTGCTGCGCTCCTCGCGTCCGCTCTACATCGGACTGATTCCGGTGCGCGACCGCATCACGCTCAACGACGGCGACACCATCACGCTGGGGGAGGGGCAGTACCTGCGCTGCCACTTTGCCGACCGCATCATCGAGGAGGAGCGCAACACGGTGCGCCAGATCGAAGTGCGTGAACTCAGC
>DAORHS010000332.1:0-5686 GCA_035438165.1 Prosthecobacter sp. | reverse complement strand
CGGCATCATGGTGAATGTGAACCCGGACCGCATGAAGGCTTACGGCTTGTCGCCCGATGACATCGTGGAGGCTATTGCCAAGGGCAATCCGATCAGCCCCTCCGGCAACATGAACCTCGACGGCAAGTATCCTATCGTGCCGACGAACGCCATTGTCTCCAACGTGAAGGATCTGGAAGCCGTGCCGCTGAAAAAGACCGACGCGGGCGCGGTGTTCATCCGCGATCTCGCCACCGTGACCGACTCCGCCGATGTGACCACCTCCTACGCGCTGGCAAACGGCAAGCGCACCGTCTATCTGCCCGTCACGAAACGCGCCGAGGCCTCCACGCTGGAAGTCGTGAAAAAAGTGCGCGCTGCCATCCCGGATTTCCAAAAGCTGCTGCCGGACGGCATCAAGGTGAGCTTTGAATTCGACCAGACGCCGGTGGTGAACCGCAGCATCCAGGATCTCCTCAAAGAAGGCGCGCTCGGAGCCGTGCTCACCGGTTTGATGGTGCTCGTCTTCCTGCGCGACCTGCGCACCGCCTTCATCGTCGTCATCAACATCCCGCTCTCGCTGCTGGCCGCCTCCTTTGGCCTGTGGATCAGCGGGCAGAACATTCATCTCATGACGCTCGGCGGTCTCGCGCTCGCGGTGGGTATTCTCGTGGACGAGGCCACGGTGACGGTGGAAAACATCCACACGCATCTCGCGCGCGGCAAGCCGCTGGCCCGCGCCGCGCTCGATGGCACGCTGGAGACCACGCTGCCGCGCCTGCTGGCGATGCTTTGCATTCTCGCGGTCTTCATTCCCGCCTTCTTCATGATCGGCGCGGCGAAGGCGCTTTTCGTGCCGCTCGCGCTCGCGGTGGGCTTTGCGATGTTCGCCTCCTTCATTCTCTCCAGCACGCTGGTGCCGGTGCTGTCCGTGTGGTTTCTGCCGAAGAACACGAAGCATGAGGAGGAGCGCCTGGGTGTCTTTGCAAGGATGTATCAGGGCATCGTCAAAGCCGCTGTCACCATGCGCTGGGTGCTGGTGCCCGCCTACCTCGGTGGCGCGGCTCTCATCATCGTGAGCTTCGGGCCGTTCCTCGGCTCGGAGATTTTTCCGAAGACGGACACCGGCCAGTTCGCCATCCGCTTCCGCGCACCCAGCGGCACGCAGGTCGGCATCACGGAGAAGATCGCGCAGAAGATCCTCCAAATCATCGCCGACGAGGCACCCATCGAGTTTTCCATCGGCATGGTCGGCGTTCACAACTCCAGCTTCCCGGTGAACCTGGTGCATCTCTGGAACGGCGGCCCGGAAGAGGGCTGGCTGGCCTTGCAACTGAAGCCGGGTGCGGCAGGCGTCGATGAGCTTCAGGAAAAACTGCGCGCGGTGATGAAGCGTGAACTGCCCGATGTGCGCGTGTCCTTTGAGCCGCAGGACATCGTCAGCCGCGTGATGAGCTTTGGCTCCTCCACGCCGATCGAAGTCGCCGTCAGCGGCCCCAGTTTGCCATCGAGCAAGGAGCACGCGGAGAAGCTGCTCGCGAAACTCAACGAGCTGCCATTCCTGCGTGACGCGCAGATCGCTCAGACGCTCGACGCGCCGACGGTGAATGTGCAGATCGACCGCGAACGCGCCGGTCTGCTCGGCGTGAACGTGCAGGACGTCACGCGCAGCCTCGTCGGCGCCACGACCTCGAGCCGTTTCACCTCGCCCGTATTTTGGGCCGATCCGGGCACCGGCATCAGCTTCAATGTGCAGGTGCAGATTCCCGAGGAGCGCACACAGACGCTCGAAGACCTGGGCAACACGCCCGTCAGCTCCAGCAGCGGCAAACCGGTGCTGCTGCGCAACTTGGCGAAGATCGAGCAGGGCACCGCCGTCGGCACTTACGAGCGCTACAACATGGTGCGCGTCGCCAGCATCACAGCGAACATCCAGGGCGTGGACTTCGGCAGCGCCATCAAGGCCGTGCGCAAGGCCATCGCCGAGGTCGGCCCCGCGCCTGATGGCAAAACCAAAGTGGACATCCGCGGCCAGGTCGTGCCTTACGAGCAGCTTTACACCGGCTTCAGCAGCGGCCTCGTCATCGCCATCGTCGTGATCTTCCTGCTGCTCTGCGCGAACTTCCAGTCGCTGCGCCTCGCCATTGTCGTCGTCTCCACCATGCCCGCCGTGCTCGCCGGGGTGGTACTCGCCCTGTTCTTCACCGGCACCACCATCAACATCCAGTCCGCCATGGGCGCGATCATGGCCGTGGGTGTCGCCGTGGCGAATGCGATCCTGCTCGTCACCTTCGCCGACCGTGCCCGCCTCGCCACGAAGGGCGACCGCCGCGCCGCCGCCATCGAGGGCGCTGTCAGCCGTCTGCGTCCCATTTTGATGACCAGTTTCGCCATGATCGCCGGCATGATGCCGCTCGCCCTCGGACTCGGCGATGCCGGGGATCAAACGGCACCGCTCGGCCGCGCCGTCGTCGGCGGTCTCGCGCTCGCCACGGTTGCCACGCTGTTCATTCTGCCCGCCGTCTTCGCCATGCTCGCCAGCAAGAAGGCCACTTCCGCCTCGCTCGATCCTGATGACGAGGCGAGCGCTCTGTTTGAAGGCTGATTTTTGATTTTGACCGAACTGACTCTTTTGACTGAACTATGAAACAGCTTCTCCTGCTCACCCTTTTCGCCACCAGCGCCATCGCGTTCGATCTTCCTGCCACGAAGCCGCAGAAAGGCACCATTCACCGCTGGATCAGCCTGCCCGCCAGTTTTGCGCCGTGGCAGCAGGTCGAGTTGAAAGCGCGTGTGGCCGGTTACATCGAAAAAATCACCGTCGATAAAGGCGATGTCGTCACCGCCCAGCAGCAACTCATTCAAATCGAAGTCCCCGAACTCAAGGCCGATCTCATCGGCCACCGCGCCGAAGTCGCCGCCGCCGAGATCGAAGTGAAACGCCTCCACGAGGCCCGCGCCAAGTCGCCCGACCTCATCCTGCCCCAGTCCGTCGATGATGCCGAAGCCAAGCTCGCCATCGCCAAGGCCGGCATGGAGCGCACCAATGCGCTTATCGATCTCGCGCAGATCAAAGCGCCCTTTGCCGGCACCATCACCGACCGCCGCGTCGATCCCGGCGCGTTCGCCGCAGCAGGAGGCGACACCTTGCTCCAGCTCACCGATGTCAGCACCCTGCGCCTGCAAGTGCCCGTCATCGAGATCGAAACCGCCCTGCTCAAAGCCGGCCTGCAGGTCGAGGCCAAAGTGGACGCCCTCGGCGGCGCAGTCGTCAAAGGCACGATCACCCGCATTGCCGGAACGCTCGATACCGCCACGCGCACCATGCTCATTGAAGCCGATTTCAAGAACGACGAGGGCAAGCTCCGTCCCGGCATGTTCGCCACCGCACGCATCGCCGTCGAGCAGCATGACAACGCCACGATCATCCCCGTGGCCGGCTTGGTGAAGGAGAAAGCCAACAGCTTCGTCTTCAAGCACGTCAACGGCCAGGCAATCAAGACCGCCATCAAACCCGGCTTCAGCGACGGCGTGAACGTCGAAGTGCCGGAGTTGAAAGCCGAAGATGTCATCCTGCTGCCGGGCACCACGGTGCTTGCCGACAAACAAGCTGTGACGGTGAAATGACGAATGAGTAAATCCGAATGACGAAATAAGCCCCAATACCGAAATCCGAATCCAATCTTCCTAGCGCCATGTCCTTCGTCATTCGAGCTTCGTCATTCCTTCGTCATTCGAGCTTACTCATTCGTCATTCCTGGCTGCTTCTAGCCCTGAACGCCTACTCAGCTCCTGTCCATGTGGACCTTCCCACCGTGATGAAGCTCGCAGGCGCAAACAACGACGAAATCCAGCTCGCCCGCGCGAAGCACACCGAGACGCTGGCGGAGTCGAAGCTGGCCTGGCAACGGTTTTGGCCGAGCTTGACGCTGGGAGCGGGTTACCGGCGCACGGACGGGAATGTACAGGACATCGCGGGCGCGGTGTTTGATGTCAGCAAGCAGCAGTACACGGTTGGCCCGAACCTCATGATCGACTGGTCGCCGGGCGACATGTATTACTCCGCGCTCGCCGCGAAGCAGAGGGCGCTGGCCGCCGAGCAGCTCGCTGAAAAAGTGCGGCGTGACATCGTCACGCAGGCCACGGGCCGTTACTACGATCTACTCGCCACCGAGGCCTCGCTGGCGATCATCGAAGACGATTTGCGCCTCACACAGGACTACGAAAGGCAGATCGGCGGTGCCGTCGATGCCGGCACGGCTTTCCGTGCCGACTTGCTGCGCGTGAAAACGCAGGTCAGCCGCGAAAAACTCGCCATCCGCCAGCATCAGGAGAAGCGCGACCTCTCCGCGGCCGCGCTCGCCGAAACCTTGCGTTTGCCCGCCGACACCGCTTTGCGCCCCGCGAAGGCCGATCTCGTCCCCGTGCGCCTGCTCGACCGCAAAACCGGCGTCGCCACACTCCTTTCGCAAGCCACGCAGCATCGTCCCGAGATGAAAGCCGCCAGCGCGGTGAACACCGCCGCCGTGTGGGAACGCGAGCGCGCCCGCGTGGCCCCGATGATCCCGAACGTGCAGGCAGGCTACGGATTCGGCGGTCTCGGCGGCGGCTTCAACACCGACTTCGGCAACTTTGACGACACGCAGAACATGTACATCGGCCTCGGCTGGAAAATCGGCCCCGGCGGCCTCTTTGACAAACAGCGCAAGATCATCGCTGGCGCTCAAGAAGAGGCCACGCAACTCCAAGTCAGCCAGGTGAAAGCCGCCATCGGCCGCGAAGTCGTGGAAGCCGCCGCGAAAGCGCAGAGCGCCCTCGATCAAATCAGCATCAACGACGAGGCCGTGAAAGCCGCGCAGGAGATGGTCAAACTCGCCAAGGAGCGCCAGGCCAGCCAGCTAGGCGTCGTGCTCGAATACCTCCTCGCCCGCGAAGAACTCACTCGCGCCCGCCAGAGCCGTGTTCAAGCCGTGACGAGCTTCAACAAATCCCAGCACGAGCTGAAGCGTGCGGTGGGAAAGTGATCAATAGACCGGACCTTTGACCGCCCAGCGCTTGAGAACGAAACCGGGGCCTTTTTCGCGCCATTTGGCAACGTGTGGAGTGGTGTAGTGCAGGTCGAAGGCGGCCTGATCGACGTAGCTTTCGCTGAGGGCGAAGAGATTCGACTGGGTGTTGTCACGGCTGACCTCAAAGCGCAGGCAGCCGGGCTCCAAGCGTGAAGCAGCGGCGTTTTCGAGGATGACAGCGAGAAATTCGTCGATCTTCTGCGGATCGATCTCAAGGATGACGATGACGTTGACCATGAGCGCAAGAGAGAGGCGAATTTTGCTAAACATGCAACCTGCGTTCTGCGTATGATGGCAGTAGCATCTCCCCAGCCATGAAACTTCGTCTCGTCCTTCCCGCGCTGTTTGCCCTCAGCCTCCACGCCCAGGAAACCAAGCCTGCGGCAACTCCCGCGAAGCCCGCCACACCGCCACCGGCACCTGCTGCTGCCCCCAAACCAGAGACCAAGCCTGCTCCAGCAGCACCGGCCAAGGTGGAAGTGAAACCAACGGCTACGCCTGCCACACCTCCAGCCCCAACCAAACCTGCAACGCCCCCTGCGAAACCAGAAACGAAGCCTGTCGCAGCTCCCGCAAAACCTGCCACGCCAACGCCAGCTCCCACCACTGCCAAACCGGCCACGCCTCCCGCGAAGCCC
>DAORHS010000331.1:0-5698 GCA_035438165.1 Prosthecobacter sp. | reverse complement strand
ATGAACCGCCCGCGATGGATCTCCGACACGTGCGTCACCTTCTTCACGCGGCGCAGCACCGCGCTGATGCGCAGGTAAAGCTCGCGCGGGCTGAAGGGCTTTGTCAGGTAGTCGTCCGCACCGAGCTCCAGCCCGGCGATCTTGTCCGTGACCTGGCCCTTGGCCGTGAGGAAGATCACAGGAATGGCGGACGTGCGTGTGTCCGCGCGCAGGCGCTTGAAGATCTGCAGGCCGTCGAGTCCTGGCAGCATCAGATCCAGCACGATGAGCTCAGGCTGTTGCTCGAGCGCGACAGGCATCACCTGCAGGCCGTTGCCAACACAGATCGGCTCGTGGCCCTCACGGGTGAGGTGCAGGGCGATAAGTTCTGAGATGTCCGACTCATCTTCGACGATCAGTATCTTGCTCATGATGGGGTTTTCCTGCCTGGCTCTGCCTTGGGCAAACTTATGATGGTGACGAAGCCGTCACATGGCAACTGTCTTGCGCAGATTGAATTTTCATTTGGTGACGGATTCGTCACGAGCCCCAACTTGGAGAGGTTTCCTGCGTGCGCTTCATCATCGGCCAGTCCATTGTCTCTCTCATGAGGGTTCTCATCGTCACCGACACGTATCCGCCGGACATCAACGGCGTGGCACGCACGCTCAACACCCTCGGGGTCGGGCTTGAACGCCGCGGCCACTCAGTCCAGGTGGTCACCACGGTGGAGTCGGCCGACGGCTTGAAGCGGCATGTGATGCACTCCATGCCACTGCCGGGTTATCCGGGGCTGCGGTTTGGCCTGGCTTCCACCCGGCAGGTGCTGGAAATCTTGGATGGCTTCAAGCCTGACGTCCTCTACGTCGCCACGGAGACGCTCATGGGGATCTCCGCCATCCGGGCGGCTGGGAAACGCGGGATTCCCGTCGTCTCCGGCTTTCACACCAATTTCCAGACCTACCTCGAAGACTACCACCTGCCCGGCCTGGAAACCGTGGCCCAGGGCGTGCTGCGCGTGATCCATAATCAGACCGCACGCACTTTGACGCCCTCCGCGGACACCGCCGCCACGCTGGAGCGCTGGGGCATTCAGAATGTCGGCGTTCTGGGGCGTGGCGTTGACACCGAGCTGTTCGATCCCATCCGCCGGGATCCGGCCCTGCGGGAGAGCTGGGGCGCGGATGCCTCCACCCCCGTGGCCATCTATGTGGGCCGTGTCGCCGTGGAAAAGAATCTCGAACTCACCGTGCGGGCCTTTGATGCGTTCCGCGAGGTGCAGCCGGCCGCGCGCATGGTCATCGTCGGCGATGGACCGCGGCTTGAGTCACTCAAGCTGGAGCGTCCGGACTTTCGCTATGCCGGCGCACGCACCGGGGTGGATCTCGCCGCGCACTATGCGTCGGGGGATGTGTTTCTCTTTCCCAGCATCACGGAGACCTTTGGCAACGTCGTCCTCGAGGCCATGTCCTCCGGGCTCGCGGTGGTGGCCTTTGATTACGCCGCTCCACGTCTGCTCATCCGCTCCGGAGAAAACGGCTGGCTGGCCCCCTTCAATGAAGAGGCCGCCTTTCTCGCACAGACCCGCGCCGCCGCCGCTTCCTGGCAGAAGGAGGATCTTCGCTTCGCCGCACGCCAGTCGGCATTTGATCTTGGCTGGGAGCGTGTCATTGAGCAGTTTGAGCACGAGCTGGCATCCGTGAGGCAGGTGCAGGCCGTTTGAAGCCATGAATGATGACGCTCCAGTTCTGAACCCCGAGACCGGCAAATCCAAGCTGCGTTTCAAGACCATCTTCATCTCCGACGTCCATCTCGGCATGCCGGACAGCAAGGCCGCGCAGGCCTCCCATTTCATCCGTCACTGCCTCTGCGACAAACTCGTCCTCAATGGTGACATCATTGATGCCTGGCACCTGCGCCGCCTCGGCGGCTGGAACAAGAGCCACACCAACTTCATCCGCACCGTCCTGCGCAAGATGGAAAAGGAGAGCACCGAGATCATCTACCTGCGCGGCAACCACGACGACGTTCTCGACCGCTTCATCCCTATCCAGTTCGAGCATTTCGTCATCACCGACGAGCACATTCACCGCACACCGTCCGGAAACTACCTCGTCGTTCATGGCGACGGCTTCGACGCCGTCAGCACCAACCACGCCTGGCTCGCCAGGCTCGGCGGCTTCGGCTACAACTTCCTCCTGCGCATCAACCGCCTCTACAACGGCTACCGCCTCTTCCGCGGCAAGGAGCCCTTCTCCTTCAGCGCCTGGGTGAAGCAGAAGGTGAAGTCCGCCGTCGGCGCCGTCGGCAAGTATGAGGAGCAGTTGCAGAACCTCGCCAAACAGCGCCATTGCAAGGGCATCATCTGCGGTCACATCCACAAGGCTGACAACAAGCTCATCGGCGAGACCCACTACCTCAACTCCGGTGACTGGGTCGAGTCGATGACCGCCATTGTCGAAAACCTCGACGGCAGCTTCCAGATCATCGGTTATCCCGAGTTCTGCCAGCGCACCCACCGTGATCCCAAAGGCGCGGCTTCCGATCCGGATGACGGCGCAGAAGAGACGCCTCCTGCTGAGTCTTCTGCAATTGCAATGTAGCAAAACTGTCACATTGAGTCATTCTATCTCATGCAAGAACACATTCTCTCGTCCTTCAATCACTCGCTCGAAAAGCTCCGTGGTGATGTCCTCGCGATGGCCAGCATGGCGCGTAAAAACCTCGCCAGCGCCATGCGCGGCCTGCTGGAGCGCGACACCGATCTGTGCAACTCTGCCATCGCCGCCGATCAGGATGTGAACGAACTCGAAAAGGCCGTGGACAAGCTCGGCATGCAGATCCTCGTCAAATTTCAGCCCACCGCGCACGATCTGCGTGCCGTCATGGGCACCATCCGGGTCGCCAACAACCTCGAGCGCATCGCCGATCAGGCCTCCAGCATTGCCAAACGCGCCCGTCTCATCAACAACCTCCCCGAGTTCGCCGAGGTGAAGCTCATCCAGCCCGTCTATTCGCTCTGCGACAGCAACCTCGACGCCAGCATCCAGTCCTTCGTCAATGCGGATCCCGATGCCGCCGCCGCCGCCCGCCTGCTCGACAAGGAACTCGACGCTGCGGAAAAGGCCCTCGATCGCGAACTGATCGCTGTGATGGAATCCCACCACGCCGAACTCGAAGGCTACATCCACCTCATCTTCGTCGCCCGTTTCCTTGAGCGCGTCGGGGATCACGCCAAGAACATCTGCGAAGACACCATCTTCATCGAGCGCGCCGAAGACATCCGCTTCAGCAAGGACAAGCGCGCCGAGGTGGCCGCCGTTGCGGAGGCATGACGCCAGTCCGTGAAACTGGCTGCATGAGAAGGACGGCTCCCTCAGCCTCGCGGCGCCAGTTGGAACGATCCTAGAATCTTTTCAACGGCCGTGCTCTTCGACACCCGCTGCCGGGAGGAGTAAAACGTCAGCACCCAGAGCCGCTCGCGTTGCGGCACATGCACCTGCAGGATCGACTGCGATCCATCCCGGCTCGTGGCCTCGCAGCGATACGCGTTCATGCCCGCCACCTCGGTCATGCCGGCGAGTTCGATCTTGGCAAACTGCCCCTCCAGCAGCGCACGCTGCACGCCCTTTTGATAGGAGGCATTCGTCACCAGCGCGTCCTTCGACGTGCCGTCGGCGGTCCCCAGCGGCCCCGCGATCACCAGATGCAGCGTCCCGCCGGCATCATCCGCCGCCAGGAGCGTCTTGGCCGGGGGCGTCTCCAGCTCACGCCATCCGTCCGGCAGCGTCACCGCCATGTCGGGAGAGACCACCTTCACGCCGCCGGGCGCTCTCAGGTGTGCCAGCGCCGGAGGGGTCGAACAATTTGCCAGTAGGAGACAGGACAGCAGCAGGAAAGAAAGAGATTGGGTCACGGGAGATCGCAGGTTGGGATGGAAAGCCGCCGATGCTAAACCGCCACGCGGTCGAAACAACCGGCAAATCGCTCCACAGTCAGCATCCCGGAAGCTCGCACGCCGTTAACGCCATTCATGCTTCAGATGTCGTCCCCGAAGCTGTGCCTTCACCGCCGGACAGCCTTCTCGCCAAAACCTGCCAACTTCGCCCGTCGTCTCGATCGGCTTCTGGGCACAAGAGTGGTCCGCACAGTCCCCTGTGCGGTGTTCCGCAGCACGCCCCCACTCCGCATGTCCCAGAGGCTTCTCAGCCTATGAGAACGATTTCGCAAAAAGCTCACCACACGCCTGCCACGCGCCGCACAGAGGACTGTGCGGTCCTCTGCCGCATGTGATGTTTAGCGCTTATTTGCCTTGGAAAATTGACTTTTAGAACACTCTTTTGTTGCATTTTATACAGTTGATTTATACTGTCGCTACCGCCCCCGCTTTGGGTCACAGCGGCCTTCCATGAGCACTGACAAAACCTGGATTCACACTTCGGTTCCCCAACTCTACAGGCACAGCAACGGAACCTATTATGCCCGTCTCACGGTCAGCGGCAGGCCCACCTTCCGCAGCCTCAAAACCAAAGTCTTGAGCGTTGCCAAACCGCAACTCGCCGAGCTTTTGCAGGACAACGCTTACCGCGATGAACTCAGCCAGGATACCGCCGTCACCGAAAAAATGACCGGCGCAGAAGCCTTGACCGTGCATGAAAGCAAACTGCAAAACGACCCGTCCACCAAGAAGGGCACCAAACGCTATTGGAAAACCGTCATTGCAGCTTTCAGGAAAAGCTGGCCCGCCTTGCTCACCACGGAGCTGCGCCGCGTGACTGTTGAACAATGCGAAGACTGGGCGGGCAAGGCAGTCAAAGCCATGTCGCCCATGCGCTTCAACAACTCGCTGCTGGTGCTCAAATCCATGTTCAGGATTGCCGTCAAGCGCGGCGTGCGCCGCACCAACCCAGCCCTTGCCATCAAGCGGGCCAAGGTGCGCCGCAAAGACCTTTCCGGCAAGTTGCCCAACAAAACCCGTTTTAGCCAATGGGTGGCGGCGTTACGCAATGCAGGCGGTCGCTCATCAAATCACTGCGCTGATCTGGTGGAACTTCTCGCCTATACCGGGATGCGGCTGGGTGAATCCAATTATGTGCTTTGGCAGCACTGCGATTTCGAGAAGGGTGAAATCCTCGTCACCGGCACTCCTGAGGATGGCACGAAGAACGGTTCATTCCGGCGTATCCCGATGATTCCGGCGGCAAGAAAATTGCTGGAGCGCCTGCGTTCGGAAAATGAGCCAGCCTCTCTCAAAGAGCCGGTGATGCATATCAAATCAGCCTATGCAGCCATGAAGCGGGCGGCTGAAAGCATTGAAATGGCTCCCATCACTCACCACGACTTGCGTCATCTTTTCGCGACGATTTGTATCGAGTCAGGCGTTGATGTGCCAACCGTCTCGCGTTGGCTTGGTCATCGGGACGGCGGGGTTCTGGCAATGAAGGTGTATGGCCATTTGCGGAATGAGCACTCACTTCTCGCGGCGAGCCGTGTTTCTTTCGCTGCTTGAGCGCTGCGGTCCATTTCTTTGCTCCCTTCGAGTCAGGCGTTGTTTTCTTCGCCTTCTTCTTGGCAACGCGCTTGGTGTGCGAGGGAGCGCCACGATAGCGCTCCGCGCCATTCAGCAGCTTTTCCACTTCGGAGTGAGGAATTTGTGTCTGGCCCAGCTTCGTGATGGCCTTCACTTTTCCCGCGTAAAGCTGCCGATAGCCCCATGTTC
>DAORHS010000330.1:0-5701 GCA_035438165.1 Prosthecobacter sp. | reverse complement strand
AAGGCCGCATCAACGATCTCTATCTCGGCCCCACCAAGCGCCAGCGTGCCGCCACCACGAAGGATCTGCGCGATGCACTCGACGCCGTGCTTGCCGGCAAGCCCGTGCCATCTCCGCAGCACGAAGCCCAGGGCTGCAAGATCGGCGGCATGAAGTAGCTGTTCGCAACTCGCGAGTTCTGCACGGCACACCAACACACCTTTCCATGAGCCGCCTCTTGAATCTCATTCGCGCCCAGAAATCGCTCCGTGAGGCTCAGCGAATGACGCGTGCCGGGGTTCTGGCCCTGCAGGAACGACGCTGGCGGTCACTCATGCGGCATGCGCTGGCCACCAGCCCGTTTTACCGCAGGCATCTGGCGGGACTTGATCCGGAGCACTGCGCTTTCACAGACATACCACCGCTCACCAAGGCCACGCTCATCGAGCACTGGGACGAGATCGTTGCGGAACCCTGCCTGCGACGGGACGCATTGGAGAAATATCTCGAGAATCCCGCCAACTGGAAGCGTCTGCTCAAAGGGCGCTGGCTGGTCAGCCACACCTCCGGCACCTCGGGCATTTCGGTCACCACGCCGCATGATGTGACTTCGGTGGATTGGTTGCACGCGGTCCATGCCGTGCGCAACGGCTCTGATCCCGCCACATCCCAATCGCCTGGATGGAATCCCTTACGCCGCAGACCGCGCATGGCCGTCTTCATCTGGGAAACTTCCCCCTCGGCGTCAGCCGCGCTGTTCCACACCCGCCCTTGGGTGGGGGCGCTTTTTTGCAGCCATCACGCTATCAACGCCGGTGCCCCATGGGAGACGATTCTACAGCAACTGCATGATCTGAGGCCCAACGTGCTCATCTGCTACGCCTCTATTCTGGAGCGTCTCGCCTGGGCGCAGCTCGATGGAAAGCTGCATCTGAACTTCAGTGCGCCCGGATCGGGCATCTCAACCGGTGGCGATGTGCTTTCGCCGGGCATTCGCGCACTTTGCGAGCATGCCTTTCATGTGCAGCCGCTCGACGGCTACGGCTGCGGCGAATCACCCGCCATTGCACGCCAATGGCACGGTGTGGACCGTCTCATGCTTCTGGAGGACCTCACCGCTTTTGAAGCCGTCGATGCCCACGACCGCCCCGTGCCCGAAGGGGAGATTTCCGACCATGTTTTGGTGACGCCGCTCATCAACCGCGCCTTCCCTCTCCTGCGCTATCGCCTCGATGACCGCGTGCGCCTGGGGCCCGTGCACGCCCGCTGGCCCTTCCGCAGCATTGATGAAATGCTGGGGCGCACCAGCTTGACCTTCACCTTCCACACGCCGGAAGAGCATGTCATCGTGGGCCTGAATGTCTTCGGCATTCACGAAACGGATCCACGCGTCATCACCTGGCAGGCGCGCCAGACAGGACCGTCCAGCGTGGAATGCCTTTTCACCGTGTTCCCTGAAACGGACGTGCCGCAGCTCACCCGCGAGATAACGGCGAACACGCGCGCGCATCTGGACGCCTGCGGCTGCCAAAAGGTGTCATGCTCGGCCCGTTGCGTGCCCGTCATCGAGCCCAACGCCCGCTCGGGCAAGATCGACCGCTTCGTTCCCCTGCCGCCACGCAGCGGTGCATCTGTGACCTGACGCTCAGATTCTTCCGGCTTTCACCAGACCAGCACCTCTTCCTCGGGCTCCTCTTTGCGCACGGTCGTCCAACGATACATGATCGGGTAGATGGGACGCTTGTCTTCGAAGAAGTCCGACACAAACGGCGGGCCAAACGTGGTGAAGCCAAAGTGCTGGTAAACCGACAGCAGGTGCTTGCCGGTCTTGGTGATCAGGTACTCGGCGCCATTTTTGACGGCATACTCGTTGACCCCCATGCAGATTCTCAGGAGATGCACTCCACCGCTTCCCTTCACGGTGCAGGAGCGCGAACCTTCCAGGCTCAATCTGGCCGGCGGCAGCACCAGATCCTTGAGCTGGGACTCGCGCATCATTTCAAACTGCTTCACCTCGTCACTGCGCAGGACGCGCGTGATCCCCAGAACATCCCCCTTGGTGTTGTAGAGCGCAAAGTGATGGGCCTGCTCGTCAAACTCATCCAGCACATGGGTGATGGTCCCGCCGTAGGAGGTGCGGCGGAATTTCTCGATGAGGGGCCGGTTGGAACTGAAATCGATTTCTTGAAACATGATGACGGGGACAGGGCATCCTCGGAGGCTTCCTGGCGCGGTGGTTGTGCCGTCCTTTCCAGTCATAACATCTGGCAAAACGGTGGCACCAATAGTGCAGCCTCGTGCCCCTGCGTCAATGTTCACTCTTGCCAGCTTTGGGCGCTATGCGACAGCTTCACATGGGCAGACTGTTCCATCTCATCCGCGCCTCCAAATCCCTTCGCCAGACTCAGAGTCTGAGCAGGCCGGACATGCTGGCCCTGCAGGAGCAGCGCTGGCGTTCGCTGGCGCGTCATGCGCTGGCCACCAGCCCGTTCTACCGGCGGCATCTCGCAGGCATTGACCCCGACCGCTGCTCTCTGAAAGACATCCCACCGCTGACCAAACCGATGCTGGTCGAGCACTGGGATGAAATCGTCGCGGATCCCCGGCTGCACCGCGCCAGGCTGGAAGCGTACCTCGATGACCGGCGCAACTGGGGCAAACTGCTCCACGGCCGCTGGATGGTGTGCAAAACATCCGGCTCCTCAGGGCCCGCCATCACCCTCGCCCACGACATCGAGTCTCTGGACTGGATGCATGCGGTCCACTCAGTGCGCAACGGACCTGAGGCGGCGCAATCACATCATCCCACCCGGCATCCGTTTCGTCGCAGACCGCGTCTGGTGGCGTTTGTGCGGGGCAGTTCCCCCTCCGCATCCGCCGCGCTCTACCACACCCGCCCCTGGGTCGGTGCTCTCTTCACGCAGAATTTCTGCATCAATGCCACCCTCCCCTGGGAGCAGATGCGGCGGCGACTGCAAGAACTCCAGCCCGATGTGCTGATCGTTTACGCCTCCATGCTGGAGCGTCTGGCCCTGGCCCAGTTGGCGGGAGAACTGCGGCTCGATTTCTCCCGGCCGGGTGCCGCCATCTCCACCGGCGGAGACATGCTCACCCCCGGCCTACGTGACCTGTGCCGCCGCGCTTTTGGTCATGAGCCTCTCAATGTATATGGTGCGGCGGAATCACCCGCCATTGCACGGCAATGGAAAGGCATGGACCACCTGACGCTGCTGGAGGATCTGACCGTCTTCGAAAGCGTCGGTGTGGATGATCAGGACGTCCCGGAGGGAGAGGCCTCCGATCATGTGCTGGTGACGCCGCTCATCAACCGCGCCGTGCCGCTGCTGCGTTACCGCCTCAACGACCGCGTCCGCCTCGGACCCGTGCAGCCCGGCTGGCCCTTCCGGCGCATCGACTCCCTCCTTGGCCGGACCGCCATCACCTACGTGTTTCAAGTTCCTGAAAAGCGCATCGTCGTCGGACTGGACTTGCTCAAAGGTCTGGACGGTGATCCACGGCTCACCGACACCCAGGTGCGCCAGACCGGCCACGCCAGCATCGAATGTTTGTTCCGTGTCGCTGATGGAGTCAGCGGCCCGGACGTGGCCGCCGAAATCATGGCCAACATGCGTTCTTACCTCGATGAGCGTGACTGCCAGCAGGTGTCCTGCACCACCCGGCAGGTGACTTTCCTGGAACCTGATCCCGCCACCGGCAAGGTGGAGCGCTGGATCCCCTTCAAAGCGTGAGTCACCGCAGTCCCATGCTTCGGAATTCATTTCCGACGCGCCCGGATGCGCATCATCGCCGGGCCATCACCGTTTGGTCAGTTCGTAAACATAGCCGGCCGCAAAAAATTTTCGGAGAAGCTTTCGCCACAACCCGGCGTCTGCCGCATCACCCACATAAATCCTTCTCCGTTGATCCAGCCTCAGTCCTGCGGCGGCAAACGCGGCCCTGTATTCCGTCCAGGTGTGCCTGAAGCCAAAAGTGGTGAAGTTCGGAAGCAGCCGGATTCGTTTCTTCGCACTCCACCAGTGATCCGAACGCATGTCGGAGATCAGAACTCCACCCCCGGCCTTGGTGAGCCGCGAGATCTCCCTCATGGCGGCCACCAAGTCCTCCACATGATTCAAAACCAGGTGGCACGTCACCATGTCAAAGACCTCATCCAGCGGAATCGACCTCAAATCCGCATGAACAAACCTCACCGGCAGGCCTTTCGCCTTCTTTCGGGCCACCTCCAGCATCTTGTCCGAGAAATCTATGCCCGTGACCTCCGCTCCGGCCTCGGCCATGCGGATCGCATGCCGCCCCGTCCCGCACCCCACATCCAGAATCTTTTTTCCGGACACATCGAATGCTCTCCGCAGGAGAACCCTCTCCTCGGCCTGGACCAATACATTGGTGGGTTCATCGTACGTTTCCGCCCAGCGTTGATACAGGTCGTGGATTTCAAGATTCTGCGTTTGCATGGAGGCGGGACATGGATTGAGGACATCGGGACATCACACGTTCTAAATGCCGCAGGCTTCGGAGCCCTTCAAGCGCAGGGCTGCAAGATCGGCGGCATGAAGTAAAGTTGCCCAGTTGCTTCGCAACTGGAGTCCGGACGCTTGTTGCGAAGCAACAAGACTACTTTTTCTTCCCTTTCTTCTTCGGCTCCGGCTTCGGTCCGGCCTGCGCGACGAATTCCTTCTCCAGCTTCTCCCAGCGCACCGCCATCGCCTTCACACGCTCCGGCTCTTTCGACGCAAGGTTATGCGACTCCGCACGGTCGGTGTTCAGGTTGTAGAGTTCCCACGCATCGCCGTTGTCGGCGGCGCTGACGATTTTCCAATCGCCCTCGCGCAACGCATGATTCCCGGAGTGATTCCAGAACAGGAAGTCGCGGCTGATCGTCTCATCCTTCGCAAACGCGGGCACCAGACTGCGTCCCGGATACGGCGGCGCATTTTCAGGCATCACGGGCTTCTCGTCGCCCGCCAGCGCGAGCAGCGTCGGCACCACATCAATCACATGTCCCGGCGTGTGGCGCAGCGCCCCCTTTGCGGCGATGCCCTGCGGCCAGTGGGCGATCAGCGGTGTGCTGATGCCGCCTTCATGCGTCCAGATCTTGTGACGACGGAAGGGCGTG
This sequence comes from Prosthecobacter sp., assembly GCA_035438165.1. GTDB lineage: Bacteria > Verrucomicrobiota > Verrucomicrobiia > Verrucomicrobiales > Verrucomicrobiaceae > Prosthecobacter. The sequence goes on along the minus strand of DAORHS010000330.1, from coordinate 585 downwards.
TTCGACACCGTCGATCCACCGGGCCCGAGGCAGAGATACGTGGCCGCCGATCCCATCGGCGCCGTCTTGTCATGCCCCAAACCGCGCACCAACACCTCCGCGCTCGCGCCATTGTCGGAGAGAAAAAGAATGAGGGTGTTCTCCATCGCGTTCATGGCCTTCAACTGCGCCAACACACGACCCACCTCCTGATCCAGCCGGTCGATCATCGCGGCATGGATCGCCTGCTTCGTCGCCTGAAACTGCCTCTGCTCCGCCGTCAGGCTCTCCCACGGCACCGCATGCCGCGTTTCACCGGGACCGAGGATTTCCAGATCGCTCTCCTTGCCGCTCGGAGCCGTGATCTGCGGCTCAGGATCGGACAACGTCGTCGCCACCAGCCCCAACTGCTTCTGCCGCTCGAATCGCGCCGCGCGCGTCGCCGGCCAGCCCTTCGTGTAGGTGTCCTTGTATTTGTCGATGTCCTCCTGCGGTGCCTGCACCGGAAAGTGCGGCGCGGTGAAGGCCAGGTAGGTGAAGAACGGCGTGTCTGTATGCTTCTCGGCATGTTCCTTGAGGAAGTCGATCGCATACTGCGCCATCGCT
>DAORHS010000329.1:0-5716 GCA_035438165.1 Prosthecobacter sp. | reverse complement strand
TCGGTGCCGCACCGCCGAAGGTCCAGGTCGATGAATCCCTTTCACCCAAGGCGCAGGACACCCTGTTGGCGGAGGCGCTGGCGGTGTTGAAAGCCGGTGCACGCAGCTTGTGCAAGCTCAAGGGACATCGCCCGGAGATCGCCGAGGCGTTCGTGGATCGTGACAAGGGGCTGGTGCTGGGGACCAGCACGCTGGCGGAAAAGGGCGAGTTGCTGATGCTGGATGCCGACACCGCCGTGCAACCCGTCGATGGGAAGCCCCTGCTGGCGCGGGCAGTCATTGCGGATGTGGCAGCCCTGGCGAAAGCAGCGACTCCAGCCGGAACACTGGTCACCCTGAATGCCGACTGGTTTGAAAAACGCGGTGAAGCGGTGGCTGATTCGAAGCCTGCCGCCCAATCGGAGAACAAGACAGAGTCCAAGGAGGAACACAAAACGCCCGTGCTCGCACGGGATCAAAGCTACAAGGACAAGGTCGTCGTGATTCCTGTTGGCGAGGACGATTTGATCATCCCCGCACGCTTTGAGTTCATGAAGCGCACGCTCAACCTCTGCAATGAGCAGGGCGCCGAGGCGGTGATCTTCGAACTCGACACGCCGGGTGGTCTGGCCTGGGACACGATCAGTTTGATGATGAAGGACCTGCAAGGTCTCAAGTCCCGCAGCTTTTCCTTCGTGAACACGCGGGCCATCTCCGCCGGGGCGATGATCGCCATGGCGACGGATGTCATCTACATGGCCCCCGCCAGCGCCATCGGCGCCTCCACGCCCGTCTCGGGTGACGGAACTCCGCTGGCCGAGGCCGAACGCGCCAAGAACAACTCCGCCTTCATGGGCATGGCACGCACCGTCGTGCGCGAGAAAGGGCATGATGTGCGGATCATTGAAGGCATGATCGACATGGACCGCGGTCTCATCATCAACGGACAGGTCATCATCCCGAAAGGAGAGATCGTCACGCTCGATTCCGAACAGGCCACGATGATCATCAATGGCAAACCGCTGCTGGCCAAAGGAGTCGTCAAATCCATCGATGAGATCAAGCAGCGCGAATCACTCAAAGGGGAGGTGATTACCGCCGAGCCCACTGGCTTTGAGTGGATCGCCATCTGGGTCACACGCTATGCGGCGATTTTGATCCTCATCGGCCTGGCGGGCGGCTATCTGGAGATGCAGACCCCCGGATTTGGCATTCCGGGGTTCATTGCCGTGGCTGCCTTCAGCCTGTTCTTTTTCGGTCACTATGTCGCCGGCAGCCTCGCGGGGCAGGAGACCATGGTGGTGGCGGCGGTGTTCATCCTCGGGATCGTTCTCATCGGCATCGAGCTCTTCGCGGCGCCGGGGACGATCCTGCCGGGGATCTTCGGATTCCTCTGCGTGATGGTGGCGCTGGTGTATGCCATGTCCGGCTGGGAGGTGGCTCCTGCCGTGGATGCACCGGCCTCCACCGGTGGCTTCAGCTTTAACCTGACCCCCTATGCCATCGGCTTTCGAAATTTCGCCCTGGGGGTCAGCGGCGCGGCGGTGCTCATCACCGTTCTCGCCATGTGGCTGCCGGAACTGCGCCCGTTTCGGGCGTTGATCCTGCAAACCTCCGCTGGCGGCACCGTGAACGACGCCCCCAGCATGCAGGACGCCGCCCGTGCCCGGATTGGAGATTCCGGCACCGCCCGCAGTGCATTGCGCCCCTATGGCACCATCGAGGTCGGTGGTCGTCTCGTCGAGGCCATGGCCGAGGGCGCGTACGTTCAAAGCGGCACCCACGTCCGCGTCCGCGAGGTGAGGGGCGAAAAGATCATCGTCGAGGCGGTTTAATCGCAATTTTTGCGAGTGCATTCGCAGGTTTTGGTCGTTAATCTGCCTCCACAACCGCATGTCCAAAAACCTCAGTGCCCTCTCTTTCCGCAAAGGCGTCGAAAAAAATGTCTTCGAACGCATGGTTGATGCCGCCGAAAAGGCGGGCACCGCCGAGAAAAACGATGTGGTTCATCAAATGGGCCAGGATCATCTCTTTGGCGATGCGCTCACCCTTGGGGCCGTGTCGTTCTATGACTTTCTGAAAAAAGAAAACGAGGGGAAGAAGGTCTTTGTCTGCAATGGTTCGGCCTGCCTCTGCGCCGGAACGCAGGACAAGCTGCACCACACGCTTGAAACGCATTTTAAGAAGGACGAAATCGGCCATATCTGCTGCCTCGGCCGCTGCCACGAAGGCGGTGCGCTGCAATACCAGGGCAAGAACTACTCTGGGCAGAGCGACTCCGCGCTCGGCGATCTTTTCAAAACCGGCCAAGGCGATGCCGAAGATCGCTACGCGGTCGTCTCGCATCTCCAGCCCGCGCAACTCACCGCCGAGTTCCCCGGCATCGACGCCTACTACTCGCCCTTCAAAAAGCTCATCACCGAAGGCACCCGCGATGCCCTTGGCTCTGAATTGAAGGACAGCGGCCTACGCGGACGCGGCGGCGCGGGTTTCCCGCTGCATTTCAAATGGTCCTCGTGCCGAGCTGCCGAAGGCGCGGTGAAATACATCGTCTGCAACGCTGACGAAGGCGATCCCGGTGCCTACATCGACAAATACCTCATGGAAAAGCAGCCGCACAGCGTCCTGCTTGGCATGATGGTCGCCGGTTGGTTCGCAGGCGCTGAACACGGCATCCTCTACATCCGTGCCGAGTATCCGGATTCGGTCACCATCATCAACGAAGCCATCGAAGACCTCCGCGCCGCCGGGCTCCTCGGTCAGAACATCCTCGGCACCGGCTTCAACTTCATGCTGAAGTCGATCAAAGGAGCGGGCGCCTACATTTGCGGCGAGGAAACCGCCCTGCTCGCCAGTCTCGAAGGCCAGCGCCCTGAAGTGCGCACACGGCCGCCGTTCCCGACCATCGAGGGCCTCTTCCGAAAGCCGACGATCGTCAACAACGTCGAGACCTTCTCGAACATCCACGCCATCCTCACCCTCGGTGGTAAAGGCTACGCGCAGATCGGCACGCCGCAGTCCACCGGCCCGAAACTGCTTTCGCTGGATTCGCATTTCGTGAAACCCGGCATCTACGAAGTCGCCATGGGCACACCGCTGCAAACCGTCATCGACCTCGCTGGTGGCTTCAAATCGAAGATCAAAGCCATCCAGATCGGCGGTCCACTCGGCGGCCTCATTCCGATGAGCCACATCGCCCAGCTCACGGTCGATTTCGAGAGCTTCAAGAAGGCGGGCTTCCTCCTCGGTCATGCGGGTGTCGTCAGCATCCCCGAGTCGATGCCGATGATCGAATACATCCAGCACCTCTTCCAGTTCACCGCCGACGAAAGCTGCGGCAAATGCTTCCCCTGCCGCCTCGGCAGCACCCGCGGCAAAGAGTTGATCGCCAAAGCCCGCGGCGACAGCAGTTACAAGATCGACCGCGAACTCATCACCGACCTGCTCGACACGATGGAGCAGACCAGCCTCTGCGCCCTCGGCGGCGGTGTGCCGCTGCCGATCAAGAACGCGCTGGAGCATTTCGATGGGGAGTTGAAGGGTTACTTCAAGACTTGATGCATGAGCGCCACACCTCTGCTGCGAGCGGTTCTGCAAGCCATGCAAAAACATGGACTTGAGGCCATTCTCATCGGCAATGCAGGCGCGGCCATCCACGGTGCTCCGGTGACCACCATCGACTTCGATTTCATGTTTCGCGACACGCCGGTCAACATGCGCAAGCTCAAGGCCGTGGCGAAGGAACTCAAAGCAGTGATCCTGCGCCCCTACTACCCTATTTCGAAGCTGTATCGCATGGTTGACGACGATCTTGGCCTTCAGGTGGATTTTATGCCTGTGGTGGATGGCGTGAAGTCCTTCAACAGTCTGCGTTCCCGTGCCGCCCGTCTGACACTCGAAAACGCACCGTTGCTGGTTGCCTCTTTGGAGGATATTGTGGCCAGCAAGCAAGCCGCCGCCCGTCCGCGTGACCTCGCCGTGATGGAAGTCCTCCAACGCACTCTGCATGAGCAAAGCCAAGCCAGTTCCGCAAAAAAGCCGCCGGCCGACACGGCAGGAAGTCCTCGCCGCTCTCAAAGCCGAAAGCGACCAGCACCTCACTGATCTCATCCGCCGCCGCCTCGCCATGCCCATTGAAAAACGCATGAACTTCCTTCGCAAACGCCTCCCCGGTGGCGGTTCCTGTCTTTGAACGATTCTTCAACCCTTAACGCGCTCCAACCATGGTCAAGGATCTCTCCACTCTCACCGCTTTCATCGACGGCGACGCCTGCTCGTTCAATGAAGGCGACACGCTTCTGAACTTCATCGACCGCCATCGCGGTCGTGGTTTTGTGCCGACGCTCTGTGATGCACCGCAGCTCGAGCCCTATGGCGCGTGCCGTGTTTGCTCGGTGGAGGTCGCTTTACAACCTGATGGACCTCGTCGCGTCGTCGCGAGCTGCCACACGCCGTTGACGGCGGGCATGCATGTTTTCACCGAGTCGCCGAAGGTGCGGAAGCTGCGCAAAAACATCGTTGAGCTCGTGCTCACCGATCATCCGCTGGACTGCCTGACCTGCGAAGTGAGCGGCAACTGCGAACTGCAAACCGTGGCGGCGAAGGTGGGTATCCGGGGAGTGCGTTATCCGGCGGGCGCGAACCATCTGGATCGGACGAAGGACCATTCGCACGCCTACATGACCTCGGAACTCGCAAAGTGCATCAACTGCTCCCGCTGCGTGCGTGCCTGTGATGAAATCCAGGGCCAGCATGTGCTCTCGATGCATGGTCGCGGCTTCAACGCGAAGATCATCAAGGGCCTCGACCAGTCCTTCGCGGACTCCGAGTGCGTCTCCTGCGGAGCTTGTGCGCAGGCCTGCCCGACCTCGGCCATCAGCGATGTGTTCTTCTCCAAATCCATCGAAGCGACGAAAAAGACGCGCACCATCTGCACTTACTGCGGCGTCGGCTGCAATCTCAACGTGGCGACGAAGGGCGATCAGGTGCTCAGCATCCAGGCACCCGTCGATGCGGAGGTGAATCACGCGCACACCTGCCTCAAGGGCCGCTTTGCCTTCAAGTTCTACAATCACAGGGACCGTCTGCGGAAGCCGCTCATCAAGCAGGCCGACGGTTCCTTCAAGGAATCGACGTGGGACGAGGCCTACGACCACATCGTTGCCAATCTGACTCGCATCAAAAACGAGCACGGTGGCAATGCGGTGGCGGGCATCTCTTCCGCCCGCTGCACGAATGAGGAAAACTACCTCATGCAGAAGTTCATCCGTCATGTGATGGGCACGAACAACATCGACTGCTGCGCCCGCGTCTGCCATTCGCCCACCGCCTGGGGCATGCAGAAGAGCTTCGGCACCGGCGCGGCCACGAACTCCTACGAGGACATCGAGCACTCGCGCTGCATCATGGTCATCGGCGCGAATCCCACTGAGGGTCACCCCGTCACCGGCGCCCGCCTGAAGCAGCACATCATGAAGGGCACGCCGCTCATCGTGATCGATCCGCGCAAGATCGAACTCGTGCCCTACGCGAAGCATCACCTCCAGCTCCGCCCCGGCACCAACGTGGCGCTGCTGAACATGTTCGCCCGCTGCATCCTCGACGCCGGCTTGGTGAAAACCGAGTTCGTCCGCAAGCGCTGCGAGAACTGGGAGGAGTTCGAAAACGGACTGCGTGCGCTCGACATGGACGCACTGGAAAAAGCGACCGGTGTGAACCGCGAAGTCGTGCGCGCCGC
>DAORHS010000328.1:0-5719 GCA_035438165.1 Prosthecobacter sp. | reverse complement strand
ACAAGAGGCCGGGCTAGCCCACGTGTTTTTTCAAGAACCTGGCGAGTCCCTGGGCCACGCCCGTGACCTGTCTGACGGTGCGCTCATCTTTGAGCCGGCCGCCCGCGTCGAAGGCTTCATGTGCCTTCGGCACGGCGGCCTGGTCCGGCAGGACGATGACCCCGATGTTGCCAAGGATGGCACGCAGATGCACGAGGCCGCGCAAACCGCCGAGAGCACCGGGCGAGGAGCTCAGCAGCGCCGCGGCTTTGCCCCGATAGGCGACGAGCGCAGGCTCATCGTCCGTCTCGCCGCGGGACACCCAGTCGAGCGTGTTTTTGAGCACGGCGGTGATGGAACTGTTGTACTCCGGCGAGGCAATGAGGAGCCCGTCATGCTCGCGGAAGAGCGCCTTGAGTTTCTTTGCGTTTTCAGGCAGGCCCTCGTGATCCTCCAGATCACCATCAAACAGCGGCAGCGGGTAATCACGCAGATCGACCACCGTGACCTCGGCTCCTGCGGCGCGGGCGGCCTCGGCGGCAAAACGAACGAGCTGCTTGTTGAAAGAGGCGGTGCGGGTGCTGCCCGCCAAGGCGAGGATTTTGGGAGCTCTCATGTGCAATGAATACAAGCACCTGATGAGAAGTCACGCCGGGGCTTTGAACCACCGGCCTGAAGATCCGCTTTACGGATTGTCAGCCGTCACTTTCCTGCGGAGAATAGGCGCTGGATGAAGATCGACGCCCTCTCCCGCCTCGAACGCCATGCAAAGCGCATCGCGGAGATCGCGGCTGTGCTTGGGAAGTATGGTCTGGCGGACCTGTTCGGCGGATTCGACTACGCGTGGCTCAAGGACCGCCTGAAGAGCTCAGACGGCCATGCGCTCACCGGTGCGGTCACCACGGCGGCTCGCACACGCATGGCGCTCACTGAACTGGGCACCACCTTCATCAAGCTCGGCCAGATGCTCAGCACACGCTCCGACCTGCTCGGGCCGGAAATGACGGAAGAGCTGTCCGAACTGCAAAGCAGCGTCCCGCCGGATGCCGCCGCCGTGGCCCGGGCGACGATCGAGCAGGAGCTGGGGCATCCGATCGAGGAACTCTTTGCCGAATTTGAAGACGAGCCGCTCGCAGCGGCCTCCATCGCCCAGGTCCACGGAGCGCTGCTGACCACGGGACAAAGCGTCGTGGTGAAGGTGCGCCGTGCCGGTGTGGCCGAGCAGGCGGCCACGGATCTGGAGATCGTGCAGGCGCTCGCCGAACTGCTGGAAAAGCACTCCCCCGCCCTGCGCGCCTACCAGCCGCTCGCGGTGGTGCGCCAGTTCCGCCGCACGCTCCTTCGGGAACTCGACTTCACCTACGAGCGCCGCAATCTCGAAGAATTCGACCGCAACTTTGCGGACGATCCCACGGTGTGCATCCCCGAGGTGTTCGGCGATTTCTGCTCGCATCAGGTCGTGACGATGGAGCGCCTGGAGGGCATCCGCGGCACGGACATCGAAGACCTGCAGCAGTCCGGCGAAGACCTGGGCGAGTTCGCCCGCCGCGGCGCGAACATGTATCTCGAAATGGTCTTCCGCGACGGCTTCTACCACGCCGACCCGCATCCGGGAAATCTGATCCTGCTGCCGGGCAACGTCGTGGGCGTGATCGACTGCGGCATGGTGGGCCGCATCGATGAAGACCTGCGCGAAGAAGTGGAAGCGCTCCTGCTGGGCATCGTCGAAAATGATTCCGCCATCGTGGCGGAGCAGGTGCTGAGCCTCGGCGCGGTGCCCTCCAACTGCTCGCGGGAAAAGCTGCGCACTGACCTGCAGGAGTTCATGGCGGACTACATCGGGCATCCCTTGAATGAAATTCATGTGGGTGCGGCGCTGGCGAACCTGGTGGAGATCATCCGCCGTCATCACATCGTGCTGCCGCCGACGCTGGCCATGCTGCTGAAGACCCTCATCGTGCTCGAGGGCACCTCCCGCCGCTTCAGTCCGGACGTGAGCCTCACCGAACTCATGCAGCCCTACTGCTCGCGCCTGCTGCTGCGCCGTCTCTCGCCGGGCCGCATCGCCAAACGGGCCGTGCGCGCCTTTCGCGCCTGGGACCGGCTGCTCAAGGCCCTGCCGCGCGATCTGACGGATCTGCTCGCCCGTTTCCGCGACGGATCGCTCACCGTTCACCTCGACCATCGCCACCTCGATCCCATCGTGAACCGTTTGGTCCTCGGCATCCTCACCGCCGCTGTTTTTCTCGGCTCCAGCGAACTGTGGAGCCGTCAATCCGCCCCGCTGCTTTATGGAGTGTCCATCTTTGGAGCTCTCGGCTACATCGTGTCGCTCTTCCTCGGCTGGCGTCTGCTGCGGGCCATCCGGAAGTCGGGAAACATCCAGTCGAAGGATTGAACTCCTAAAAATCGGCAGGCCTCCATCAGGCAAGCGCGGGAACCTTCACCTCATAGACGACCAGCTCGCCTGCGCGGCCACGAATCACCAGACTGCCGAGTTCATGCCATTGATAGGCATCATCGCCGTTCATGAGTTTGCGAGTTTGAGAGGAAACGATGATCTGGGAGCCATGTTCCTTGTTCAGCTTTTCCAGACGAGCGGGGACATTGACGCTGTAACCGAGAACGGTCATGTCCATGCGTGTCTCGACGCCCACGGTGCCAAAAATGACCGGACCAGTGTGTATGCCGATGCCTATCTTTACCGGTGCCATCCCCGTTTTCTCGCGCTCAAGGTTGAACTCTTGCAGAGATTTGATCATCTCCACACCGGCGCGCACGGCGTTGCGCACCTGCAGTTCTTCCTGCCCTTCGGGTGAGTCGAACAGGGCCATGATGGCATCCCCCATGAACTTGTCCACGAAGCCCTGATTGCGGTGCACGGGCTCGCTCAGGCGGCGGAACAGCGAGTTGAGGAAATCCAGCACGTCCTGCGGCAGCATGGACTCGGAGAGCGTGGTGAAGGAGCGGATGTCGGCAAAGAGGATGGTGACAAAGCCACGCTCAGCCTTGCCGATGGGGAAGTTCTTCACGTTTTGAATGCCTTCCCGCGCCACCCGGTCAAGGAACTGCCTGGGAACAAATTTCTCGAAAGAGACCACCAGATTTTCCACCTCGCTGACACGCTGTTTGAGGTCGCTGATGAGCTGCACGTTCTCCAGACGGAGCTGCCGCCACTCCAGACAGCGCCGGACGGTGACGCGGAGATCCGCAGGATCGATGGGCTTCATGAGAAACTTGTACACCTGCCCTTCGTTGATGGAGTTGAGCATCGCCTCCGCATCGGAGAAGCCGGAGAGAATCATGCGCACGGCATCCGGCAGCAGGTCTTTGGTCTGCGTGAACAAGCCCACCCCCGTGAGCCGTGGCATGCGCTGGTCGGCGATGATGAGATGGACTTCCTGCCCGCCGGGAAGCGAGCTGATCTTTTCCAGCGCCTCCACACCATCATGGGCCACGATCAGGTGATACTCCTTTTCGAGAATGAGCGAAATGGACTCCAGGTTCTGCGGCTCGTCATCGACGAGGAGAATGGTGTGTTTCTTTTCGGCCTGTTGTTCCTGATGTTTTGTCAGGACGGCTTTGTTCAAACGCAGTGTCATGGGAGGTGTCATCGGTGGGTTGCTTTAAGCAGGATGGAGACAGTGGTGCCTTTTCCGGGAGTGGATTGAATCTCGAAGCGTCCTTGATGCTTTTCGATGATCTGATAGCAGATGGACATGCCCATGCCAGTGCCTTCTCCGACGGGTTTGGTGGTGAAAAACGGCTCAAAAATACGCTGCTTCACCTCCTCGCTCATGCCGACGCCCTCGTCGGTGATGTGGATGGCGATTTCGGAGCCCTGCATCCGCGTGGTGACCGTGACTCGGCCACGCTGGTCCCCGAGCTTCTTCGCCAGCACGGCCTGGCAGGCATTCACGATCACATTCATGAAGACCTGGTTGAGCTGCGCCGGCAGGCAGTCGATCTCGGGGTTGTCGGCAAACTCAGTGACGAACTCGACCCCTTCCTGATACTGTGAGCGCACCAGACGGATGGTGGACTCGAGGTTTTCCACCAACGGCACGGTTTTCTTCTCCGCCTCATCCAAGCGTGAGAAGGTGCGGAGGTCACGGACGATGGTTTTGATCCGCAGCGTGCCTTCATTGATATTCCCGAGCGCAGAGTGGAGACGCTGAAATTTTTCTTCGAAGTGCCGGACGATCTCGGGGTCGTTGTCATCCCCGAGCATGCCGAACAGGAGCGATTTGAACTCCTGAAGGTCTTCTTCGAGACTGGCGGCGCCCAGGTTCACGAAGTTGGTGGGATTGTTGATCTCATGGGCCACGCCGGCCACCAGCGTGCCCAAGCCGGCCATTTTTTCCGACTGCACGAGCTGTGCCTGCGCGTGCTTCAGATCCTCCAGGGTGGCGGCCAGCTCGCGTGTGCGCTCGCGCACCTTGGACTCGAGGCTGGTGTAAAGCTGCGCGTTCTCGATGGAAATGGAGGCCTGCGCGGCAAGCATCGTCATCACTTCGAGCCGTTCCTCCGTGAAGGCGCCGACGGTGAGGTTGTTCTCCAGGTAAATCGCGCCTTCGAACTCACGTTGACGGATGATGGGCATGCAGATCACGGATTTGGGCCGTGTCTGCCGGATATAGGGATCGTTTTCGAAGCGGTTGGCGCGCGTGGCGTCGTCCAGCACCACATTTTCCTTCGTGCGCAGAACGTAATACAGGAGCGACAGCGGCAGGCTGGCCTCATCTTCTTGCGCGACGTTCGCAAACATCTCCGCCGGACAGCGGGCCACGATGTTGAGCCGGTCCTTTTGGCGGGTGGCAAAGAAGCCGCGTTCCGCGCCGGCGTTCTCCAGCAGTATCTCCATCACCGTCTTCAACAACTGCTCGATCACGATCTCACCGGAGATCGCGCGAGACGCCTTCATCACCGAAGCCATGTCCAGCACATCATGCCGCATGCTGGCGGACTCGGTGACGAGGCGTGCGGACGACTCACGCCCCACGCGCGAGGCGGACGTCTGGCCGATCAGGGCATGATAGGTCTGCTCAAGGTGCCGTGCCTTCCGCTCCGCGCCCAAGTTGCGGTACAACAAGCAGGCTGCCTTCATGTAGCCCTCCGCGGCCCTGTCCTGTCCGTTGCCGAGATAACACCTGGCGCATAGTTCATGCGCCAGCGCCTCGTCACGACGAAACTCATGCCTGCGCGCGAGCATGATGGCCTGCGCATAGGCGGTCATTGCTTTCCCGGCATTGCCACGCAGACGGTCCAGTTCGGCTTCCATCAGGTGCCGGAGGTGCAGGAAGTTTTCCGTGCAGTTCCTGGCCCATGCGGCCATCTGCGCCAGATCACGCCGCAGTCGTTGCATCGTCGTCTTCTGCTCCGGCTGAGGCATGGCCGGATAAAGCTGTGCCAGCGTGAGAAAGGAGACCAGGTTGTAGCGCACGAGTTGCGGGAGGGCCATGGAGGACTGGATGAGCCGGTCTTGCTCGACGATGTGCTGCCGCGCGGCGTCGTACTCCTCATAGGCAAAGCAGATCTCCAGCTTGTAGATGTGGTAGTTCGCGATGCCGGTCATGAACCTCCGCTGCCGCATCCCCTCCAGGCAGCTCTGCTCGTCGAAATCCGCCGTGTTCATGCTGCAACGCTCACGGGTCAGTCCGCGCAGGTTGAACAGCAGTTGCAGGAACAAGGTGCCTGAATCCAGCGAATCCCGGTATTCACAGTCTTTGACGATGGTAAG
>DAORHS010000327.1:0-5722 GCA_035438165.1 Prosthecobacter sp. | reverse complement strand
GTGCGGAGGGCGGCCTTGCGCAGGAGGCGGTTTTGTTCGGCGATGCGGCGGCAGTGGATTCGTTTTGAACGAAGGGACGCGAGAACATGAGCGCGAGCAGGATGAGCGCGAGGCAGCGCAGTAGCAGCAGTAGCCAGTTTTCGAGCCGGCGTTTGCTGACGGGCACGGGCGTCTGCGCGTCGAGAAAGAGCAGCGAGCTGAACTCCACGCGATCCTGCGGCGGACGACGACGCAGATGCAGCAGGATCGGCGCGATGATCGCGGCAGCACCAGCGAGGTAGAGTGGGAAGAGCCAGTTCATGCGGCAGCGCGTGGGGCGGAAGATTTGGAGGCCTTCTTGCGCTGACGGGCGCTGAGGAAATCGTAGAGCACTTCTTGCAAGGGCTGGTCGGTGGGGCAGAAGTGGTATTCGACGCTGTGGCGGTCGGTGGCGGCTTGAATCGTGTCGCGATGGGCCTGGAGGCGCTTGAGGTAAGTCTCGCGGGCGATTTGCGGATCGATGAAGCGCTCGGTGCCAGTTTCGGCATCGCGGAAGTGGGCGGATTTTTCGAAGGTGAAGTCGATCTCGGCGCGATCCATGAGGTGAAAGATCACGAGGTCGTGTCCCATCGCGCCGAGGAGGGCGAGCTGCTTCTCCAAGTGCTCGACGGGCGCGAGGAGATCGGTGATGAGGCAGATCATGCCGCGTTTGCGCAGCAGATCGGCAAGCTGGCCGACGGAGAGATCGAGCGAGGTGCCTGCGGCCTTCGCCGGGCGCTCCAACTCCGTGATGATGCGGTGCAGATGGCCGGGACGATTGCGTGGCGGCAGGTGTTCTTCGATTCCATCGGCAAAGGTGGTCAGTCCGGCGGCATCGCCCTGCTTCATGAGGAAGGATGCGAGCGTGGCAGCCAGCGTGGCCGCGTAATCAGCCTTCGTGAAACTCTGCGAGCCATACTTCATCGACTTGCTGTGATCGATGACGAGCTGGCAGCGCAGGTTCGTCTCATCCTCGAATTTCTTGATGTAAGTGCGGTCGCTGCGAGCGAGCACTTTCCAGTCGATGTAGCGCGGATCATCGCCCTGGACGTAAGCGCGGTATTCGGAGAACTCGACGGAGAAGCCGTGATACGGGCTGCGATGCATGCCTTTCCACAAGCCCTCGACGACGACCTTCGCGCGCAGTTCGAGCGATTTGATGCGCATGAGCGCCGCTGGATCGAGGAAAGTGGTAGCGGCAGTCATTGATGGTGAAAATGCGAATCTATATCTAACTCACTCCATGATCTGAGGTTCATTTCTTTCCCCAGTATTTTGCACCAATGTAAGCGCACCCAACAGCAAGCAAAGCAACACCTCCAGTAGCTACAATCAGACCACCCAACATCGTTCCACCGCCAATTGCAGCGAGTCCTGATGTAATGCCTGCTCCAGACAAACCTGCAGTGGTGCCTGTGGCAGAAACTGCAGCAATGGTTCCGGCAATGCCTGCACTAGCGCCAACTCCAGCACCCACCGCCATTCCGACTGTATTCTTGGAGTCATCGTTTTCGTTCATATCGAATCTGTGCGTTTATTTACATCAACACTTCAGCACACTGCTCATTGTATGCGCATTCAGGTTTTTACCGTCTCCAGCAACCTCGCGATCACCTTCTCCACCGTCACGCCTTCGGCTTCGGCTTTGTAGTTCACGAGGATGCGGTGGCGGAGGACGGGGAGGGCCATGGCGCGGATGTCGTCGGCGGTGACGTGGGTGCGGTTGTGGAGGAGGCAGCGGGTTTTGGCACCGAGGACGAGGTTTTGGCTGGCACGTGTGCCTGCGCCCCAACTGACCCATTGGTTGATGAAGTCGGGGACGCCATCACGACCGGGACGGCTGGCAGCGGAGATGCGGACGGCGTAGCGGGCGACGTCTTCGGCGATGGGGACTTTGCGAACGACCTGCTGGAAGGCGAGAAGCTGCTCGCCGGTGAAGAGATGTTGCACGGGCTCGCCTTTGCCGCTGGTGGTGCGGGTGACGACGGTGACTTCATCGTCCTCGCTGAGGTAGTCGATGACAATGTTGAGCATGAAGCGGTCGAGCTGGGCCTCGGGCAGCGGGTAGGTGCCCTCCTGCTCGATGGGGTTCTGCGTGGCCAGGACGAAGAAGGGCTCGGGCAGGTGCATGGTCTTGCCATTCACGGTGACTTGATGCTCCTGCATGGCTTCGAGCAAAGCGGCCTGTGTTTTGGGAGGCGTGCGATTGATTTCGTCGGCGAGGATCATGTTCGCGAAGACGGGGCCGCGGCTGAAGACGAGTTTGCGGCCTTCGGGGCTGTCTTCGAGGATTTCGGTGCCGGTGATGTCCGAGGGCATCAAATCGGGCGTGAACTGGATGCGCTGAAAGCTGAGGTGGCAGACATCAGCGACGGTCTTGATGAGCAGCGTCTTCGCGAGGCCCGGTGCGCCGGTGATGAGACAATGGCCGCCGCTGAGCAGGGCGATGAGCATTTCATCAATGACATGCAACTGGCCGACGATGACCTTTCCGACCTCCACAAAGAGGCGCTGGCGGGCGGTGGCGAGCAGTTCGACGATCTGGCGTTCGGTGAGGGTTTCGGAAGACGGCGGAAGGTCGGGAGGGGCGCTCATGAGGTGTGTGGTGTATCAAACAGCGACGAGGGTGCCAAGTTTTCATCCTCGGAGTGACTGTTTGAGATTGATGGTTTCCGTGGAAACAAGGGGCTACCTCCGGTTTAACGGATTAACCGCAGAAACAAACTCGAACACAACTCCTTCCATGATGTCTCAAGATGAGAGAGTTGGAGCTGCTGTTTCGTTCTCCTGCCTTGGAGTCCGGGTTCCCCCTCGGTTATTGCCTTATTGAAAACCAAATCTACAGCCCCCGTGTTGCGGACCATCATAAACACCATGAAACGTTATCTCCTGCTTCTTGCCCTGACCAGTCTGGCCGTCGGTTTGTCCAGTTGCGCTTATCCGTCCGGCGGTCCTCGCATTCAGTGGGTGCATACCGGCCAGGTTCTCCAGTCTGCCCCGGGCGTCATCGGCCCGCTCTACACGATCAACGGCGTCGCCCTGCAGCAATACAGTCCGAACCTCTACACCCCCTTCCTTTACGACCACCGCAGCCTGGCCAACAACACCTACTACCATGACCGGGCCGTCCGGGCCGCCAGGAAGGGCTCGGTGCATGTGGGGCCCATGGTCCTGCAATCCGCCGCCAATCCGACCCCTCCCTACGAGGTCCGTCGCGCCGGTGTCGTGTCGCGCGGATGATCGACGGGCTCCAATGAGGCATCTGAGTTTATCCACGCCTCAAGCGACTGTTTGAGAGCGAAACGGCGGGCGCCCTCGGCGCGATCCGCCGTCAGCCGATGTCCACCCGCATTCCGACGACGTCCTCATACACTTGGTGGAGCACCAGGGTCTGCTGCTCGCCCACTTTCTGCCCACACTGCGCCATCACGCACATCCCCGCTGCGATCCCCAGCATGGCGAAGAAAATCCACAGGCCCCACGCGGTCATCCCGAGCCACCACTGGCACAGACCAAGCAGCCCGGCAAACACCCCGGCCGAACCCACCAGCAGGTAGCCGTACAGAAACGCCGACCACACGTTGGCATTCGGCCCGTAGGTGCCCGTCACCCGCGTGCGGCCGTCAGGCTCCGGCTCCAGGCTCAGATTCAGGCGTGGCGACCAGTACTGGCTGTCCTTTTCCAGCACATGCAGGCTCACGTAGCCGGGGAAGCTTTTCACCTCACATCGGTCCTCGTGCCTGCACGCGCCGCTCGCGATCAGTTCCCGTGCGGCATCGACACCCATGTCGAGCACCTGCGTGAACCGGGGCCGTAGACGACAACTGATCATGTGCAGAAGACTGCCCGAAAGTCCCTTGTGCCGTCTAGCGCCTCTGTTGCTCAATGCTGATCGTCCGTTGTGCAATGCCCGGCCTGTCGGCAGACGATACAAATGGAGGAGAGACACGGGAAGGGTCTCCAGCGACCTGGTCAATCCTGCTTTGCTCCAACCTTGCGCTTCGAGGCCGATAGAGCCTCGAAGAATTCGGCGTGATATGAAGCCCCCCCTTTTTGAAGATCAGAATGACAAAACCTGGAACTCCACGCCGTGGCCTGATGGCCATGACCTCTGTGAGCCTTGCGCTCGCCCTTGCCCTCCCCTGCACTGCGGAGACGGCGGAGGAAACGGAGGCGGAGGAGCTGCTGACCGAAGCGAAGAAGTCCTTCAGGGAGCACGTCGAGCCCTTTGTGAAGCTGTACTGCGTCGAATGCCACGGCGACCGTCCCAAGGCGGGCCTCAACCTGCGCGTCGCCGTGCGCAAGCCGGCTGATCCGGCCTTTGCGCGCAAGTGGATGGACGCCATCGCCAACGTCAATGCCCACGACATGCCGCCGGACGACGCCGACCAGCCCTCCGACGACGAGCGCGCACGCTTTGTCGATGCCATCGCGAAGATCAAATACCTCAGCGCCCGCGATCCCGGCCCCTTTGTGATCCGCCGCCTCACGAAGGTCGAGTATGGCAACACGCTGCACGATCTCCTCGGCGTGGACGCGGCGGCGGCCGCTGAACTGCCGGATGAAGTGGCCGGCGAGGGCTACATGAACTCGCTCTCGCCGTTGCAGTCGGAGCAGTATTTGGAGATCGCGAATGAGGTGATTCAAAAGATGTCGCCCCAAGTGCAAAAGGGCCTGTTCGGTGAACCGTCGGCGAAAGATACCGATCTCCGCGCGGAAGCGGCCAGGATCGCCCGCATGCTGGCGCGACGTGCGTTTCGTCGCCCGCCTTCGGACGCGGAAGTGGAAACGCTGGCGGACGTCTTCGACCTTGGCCGCCAGAACAAGCTCGACCGCACCGCGTCGTTGCGCCTGATGCTCAAGGCGGTGCTCGTTTCACCGCAGTTTCTCTTCATCACACCGTCGAAGGAGGCGGAAACGGGCCAGAAGATCGTCCCGCTCGACGACTACCAGCTCGCCTCGCGCCTGTCCTATCTGCTGTGGGCGACGATGCCCGATGCCGAATTGTCCGAACTGGCCGACGCCGGCAAACTCCACGAGCCCGCCGTGCTGAAAGCACAGGTGAAGCGCCTGCTCACGGATCGTCGTGCGCGGGCCTTGTTCGACGGCTTTGGCGCGCAGTGGCTGGGCTTGGGGGAGCTGAAGGACAAGACCTTCGACACCGCCAAGTTCCCGCAGATGACGCCCGCCATGCGCACGGCGATGTATGACGAGGCGCGGCTCTTCTTTGAAAGCATCGTGCGCGAGAACCGCAGCGTCGTCAGCTTCGTGGACAGCGACTACACCTTCCTCAACGGTCCGCTGGCCGCTCTGTATGGCATGGAAAAAGCCGTCGCCGGACCCGAAATGCGGAAGGTGAAGCTGACGAACGCGAACCGCGGCGGCATCCTCGGCATGGCGGGCATTTTGGCGACAACCTCCT
This sequence comes from Prosthecobacter sp., assembly GCA_035438165.1. Classification (GTDB taxonomy): domain Bacteria; phylum Verrucomicrobiota; class Verrucomicrobiia; order Verrucomicrobiales; family Verrucomicrobiaceae; genus Prosthecobacter. Next base: position 282 of record DAORHS010000327.1, on the reverse strand, counting down.
TCCCAAACCGCACCAGCCCCGTGAAACGCGGCGTGTGGGTGCTGGAGCAGGTGCTGGGGGAAGTCGTGCCGCCCGCGCCGCCGAATGTGCCGACCTTGGAAAAGCAGGACCAGAAAAAGGTCGCGAACCTGACCCTGCGCCAGCGCACGGAGCTGCATCGCACCAACGCCGTGTGCAACAACTGCCACAAGATCCTTGATCCCATCGGCTTCGGTTTGGAGAACTTCGACGCCATCGGCCGCTGGCGCGATCAGGACGACAGCGGAGGCAAGATCGACGCCA
>DAORHS010000326.1:0-5736 GCA_035438165.1 Prosthecobacter sp. | reverse complement strand
GCCGCCGCCTTCTTTCACCCGCCAGCGCACCTTCACCTCCACCACCCGGGCCAGCCCCTCGGCATGCTCTTCGGTCTCCGACCAGAAAGTCGTCGGCAGGTCGATGGCCCCCACGTCTGCCGGGACAATGGCCTCTTCTCCCGGCTGCACATCAAATTCACACAGCCCGTGCAGGAAGACCTTGTCATAGGCCGTGCAGTTCGCCGGCAGGTCCGCAGGCGGTTCATAGGTGTAGGTCTCCGCCACCGCCGCGCCGCCCTGCAGCGCATAGATTTTGGCCGCCACCAGACTGCGGCTCAGCTCGCGCGGTGTGCTGGAGTCGTCTCCATCCACATCCGTCCATGAAACGATGACGCGGTAGTGCAGCATCAGCGCCTTGACCTCTTGCACCGGCAGCGCCGTGCCGGGGATTTCCTCCTGACGGCGCAGGTAAAACCGCACGGCATGGCGGGACCGCTGCCACGAATCAAACTGGGAGCCATATTCACTGTGATCGTCAACTTGGAAAGACAGCAGGCTCGATGCCGCATAGGGATTCACGTCCAGCCAGTTTTCCCTTCGGTGTGAATCCGTTTCCGGTGGCACCTCGTCCTTCGGGCGGATGGCCGTCGGCACGCTCGACCAGCCTGCTGTTGGATCATAGCCGCGCTCCGTCCATTCCAGATCGGCAAAGGCGGCGTCCCGTGCGGACTCCACTGCGGCAGGACTCGTCAGATCGTACACCGGCGGTGTGTCGTCGCTGAACGTCACCCAGCCCGATTCGCCAACGCTGGGCGGAGTACCGGGCACCTCCAACCGGGACCAGTCGCCGGTGGCCCACTTGTCCTCGCAGACGATTTCCAGGTTCTCAAATGGCTCGAACTCCGGTTCGGACGGTGTCGGAGGCGGGTCCTCGCTGCCATAAACGGGTGAATAGCCCGGCGGTAGCAGGATGACCGCGCACAGCATGGCGCTCAGGATTTCCCGTAGCAGCGACCTGCGGCGTAAGGTGTGCAGGAACCAGGCTTTGGGCTGCTGACTGCGGGCGTTAGAGCTAATCAAGAGACTTACCATATAATTAACTAAAGCCTTTGGTCCTAAGCGTTATCAAGTGGCATAGTGTAAGGCTTTTGTCAGGCCTTCTACTGTGAGCCCCTGCCTCGCTTCTTCCTGCATTTTGGGGCGGAAATGAAGCGATGAGAACCGAGCCTGTACAGCCTCACACGCTTCAATAAAGGGGTGCCGCATGGGTGGTGAGGGGGGCCCCGGAGGGTGGTTCGCACCACCCCCAAGGCACGTCTGCGGTACCTCCCGGGCATCGCTTCACCAGCTCAGAAGCTGCGAAGAGGCACCTTTCCAGCCTCGACGAGGCACCCCTTGGGCAGGTGAAGGGAGGCCTTGGGGCTCCGACGAGGCAGCCCGGCAGCCTCGGCGAGGTAACCCTCAGGGTGCGGCGGGACAGCCTGGAAGCATGCCTGTCGCACCTTGCGGGCAGGGTGGAACTCGCTTGCCAGGATTCTGCTCACTTCTCCCACCCACGCAGCTTCACATGCACCTGCGCCACGCGGCCCATGTAGTGGTCCATGGCGAAGTCTTTGGCGGCTTTGAGCATGTGATCCTTGGCCTTGGCGTCGTCGCCGGTCGCCTCGAAGTAGAGGCCAAGGTAGAGGTGGGCGTAGCAGCGGTGGTTGCGCAGGCGTTCGCCTTCGCCTTCCTCGGCGGCCTTGAGCACGGCTTCCTCGCTGCCTTTGCCGGCGAAGAGTTCGTGCACCTGCTTCATCGGGATGCGTGAGTCGCCCTCGATGGGGATGAAGACCTTGCGCGCGGCCTCGACGCCTTCGCCTTTGGCGATGCAGAGGAAATGCCACGCGGCGTTCTCCACGTCGTTGCCGTTCACGGTTTGATGCACCTCAAACTGCTCGCGCCCGCCTTTGAAATCGCCGGCGTAGTAGAGCGAGAGTCCGCGCTGCCAGAGCTGCGGCTTCGAATCGGGCACGAGGGCGATGAGCTTGTCGAATGCGGCCACCGATTCCTTCGGCTTGCCGGCGAAAAACTGCGCCACGCCCTGTTCGAACAGCGCGTCGGGCGTGGCCTTGTCATCCTGGGCGGAAGCGTGGGTGAGCAGGCAGAGCAGCAGCAGGGGAAGAAGTCGTTTCATGGCAGCTTCAAACGTGGGTGGCGGGTGGAATCGCGCAATCACAGCCACGCGAGAGGCAGCGGCAGGATGAGCACGAGGTCGGCGAGTACGCGGTAGGCGTCGATCGACAACCGCCGCTGGGAAACATGCACCAGCGAATGCAGCACTGCGGCTCCGAAAGCCGCCAGCGCCGGGCCGCCCAGTGAGTTCTCCAGCACACCCGACCGGGAGAAGCCGAACACAGCCAGCGAGAAGATCAGTGTGCCGAGCACCAGCGGTGCATGCTTGCCGTCGTGATTCAGGCCTTTTTCACGACAGGAGATGCCGTGGAGGTTGCAGGCAAAGAGCAGCGCCAGCAGCAGGCATTCGAGAACGGGCTCCAGAATCGTTTCCGGCATCGCGAGAAAGCGCGTGCTGGTGGTGCAGCCCATGGCAAAGAGCAGCGCGGCGGTCATTTCCTTGGGCATCACGTTCCCCATGCGAAGGTCCAACTGCCGCAGAAACGACAGCACCATCACCCCGAGCACGAGCAGGCTGAGCGTGAGGCGATAGCCCGCGGGTGTCGGCATGCGTGAGATGAGGATGATGCCGCCGAGCCCGGCGCAGGAGACGAACACATCCCGCGACACGCGGCTGCCCTGCGCCGACCAGGATGCGAGATACAGCGCCACCAGCAGCGCCAGACCGACCGCCTGCCACAGCACGCCCTGAGGGATGACATAAAAGGCCATCCACGCGAGGGTGAGCAACGCCGGCGGCAGCACGCCCAGTAGCAGCACGCGCCGGTGGCGATGGTAAAACAGATGGCGTGCATCGAGTTCGCCGGCGCTCTGCACCGCAAACGTGTCGAGCGTGCGGTCGAGCACATAGATGACCCAGCAGGCGAGCGCGAGGCCCGCATCCAGCATCGGCGTGAGCCGGATGCCATGCGCCTGCGCCAGCGCACGCTGCCACAGCACGGCCACGATGGGCGCCTCCAGGCTCAGCACATGCGGCCACAGCCACCACGGCGTGCGCCTGGAGGGGGAGGGTTCGCGAGCTGGCGTCGGATCAGTCAATCCGCGTTCATTAGGAGCGCTTCGCAGCGGCGGCAAGCAGCGATGCGGCGGAAACCTGTGCTCGAAGGTTGCGGTGCGGGTGCCACGCGACACTTTGCGCCACCCTCATGATTGGCGACGACTATTTCGAACTGCGTTCACGCATTGGCACCGACCTGCTGGCTCTCGCCGTGGCGCTGCGTGAGTCCGGGGGCGACTCGGAGTCGGCTGCGATCATTGACAATCTCATCGCCAGCCTGAAGGAGCCGTTTGTGTTCGTCGTCGTGGGCGAGGTGAACGTGGGCAAATCAACCTTCCTCAATGCGCTCTTCGGCCAGGATTTCTCCCGCACCGGCGTGATGCCGACGACCGGCAAGATCCTCTTCTTCCGCCATGGCGAAGAACACCAGGTGGTGCCGGTGACGCCGACTCTTGATGAAGTCTATGCGCCCGTCGATTTCCTGCGCGACTTCCACATCGTCGATACACCCGGCACGAACTCGGTGGAGAACGAGCATCAGCTCATTACGGAACGCTTCGTGCCCATCGCCGATCTGGTGATCTTCGTGTTTTCAGCGATGAATCCGTGGGGCGCTTCCGCGTGGCAGTTTCTCGAAAAGGTGCACCGCGAGTGGATGCGGCATGTCATTTTCGTCCTCCAGCAGAGCGATCTGCGCAGCCCGGAGGAGATCCAGGTCATCACCGACTACATGGGCCAGCTCACGCGGCAGCGCTTCGGCCGCGATTTCCCCCTGTTCGCCGTCTCGGCCAAAAAAGCCTTCCTCGCACGCAGCTCGGGCATCGACCGCGACCGCCTGCTGCAGGACAGCGGCTTCCATGCGCTGGAGTCCCACATCTCCGGCCTCGTGCGGCACAACGCCGCGCGTCTGAACAAGCTGGCCAGCACGATGAAGCTGGCGCGGCAGATTCTCGACGGCATGCGCGAGCGTTTCGTCGTCAGCATGCAGCATGCGAAGCGCAAGGCCGCCGTGCTGCAGGAGCTGCAGACGGAGCGCGAGCTGCAGGTGGACCGCACCCTGAAGAAAATCCTGCCCGCGCTCGATGCCACCGAACGCGATTATCACGAATCCGTGATGCGCGTGGCGGGGCTCGCGAGCGATGCGCTCGCGACACGCAAGGCCTTTCAGCGCAAAGATGCCGAGGACGACAACGAATCCAGCGCACGGCCACAGAGCCTCGACCATCGTCTTTTCCAGGAACTCCAGCACCGCACCGGCGACCGCTGGCGGCAGGTCAGCCTGGTGCTGGAGGAGGACGTGCATCAGTTCGAGCGCTTCATGTATGCTCAGGGACGCGGCGTTTTGTTTCCGGTGGACGTGGTCATGCCGTCGCATGATTACGGCGAGGAGGAGAGCGAGCTGCGCCGCCGGTTTGGCACCCACGTCGATTCCTCGCTGCGCCGCTTCGTCATCGGCCTGCAGCTTGACGAGGACATTGAGCCCGGGCTCGAGAGCGCACGCGTCACCGCACGCTGGCTGTCACGCCTGATCCTGCCCGTGGTGATCGCGACCGCTGTGAGCGGCTGGTTGGACGGCATGATGAGCGCGGGCATCGCCGCCGGAGCGGGCCTGCTGCTGCTGGCGGTGGTTTATCTGCTCACCCAGGTGCGGCTGAGCAACGCCCGCAACGCCATCCTCGACAAGTTGGAGGAGTCCTCCGTCACGCTGCGCGAGATGCTGTCGAAGCAGGTCACCGAGGACGTCACCGGCATTTTCACCAAGTTCCTCGACACGCTGAACCCCGCCCAGGCCAGCGCCGTGCATCTGGAGCGTGAGCAGGCCGCGCACGTCGAGCGCCTGCGCCAGCTTTCCGAGTCCTTCGACGGGCTCGACAAGCAGATCCGCGCGCTGACGCCCGCAGGCACCAAATGACGCCCGCAGCCTTCCGGGAAAGAGTTCGTCATTGATTCATTACATTCACCCTGCGGGCTCCGCTTCGCTTCGTCTGTGTCGCTGCGCTCCGCTCTGAATTCGTCATTCTCTCCCCGTGTCTCCCGCTGAGATCAAAACCGAACTCATCGCCAAGGCCCGCTCGCTCGGCTTTGACGACTGCCGCATCGCGCCCGCCCAGCCCGCCGCGCACCGCGAGCTGTTCGAGCAGTGGATCGCCGAGGGTAAACATGGCGACATGGCCTGGCTGGCGCGCAACATCGAACGCCGCACGGACCCTCGCATCGTTCTGCCCGGCGCACAGAGCGTGATCGTGCTCGCCTTGAACTACTACCAAGGCCATCAGCCCCATTCCTCCCATCCGTCCTACCGCATCGCCCGCTACGCGTGGAATGACGACTACCACGACCTGATCGAGAAAAAGCTGCGCGAGCTGGATGACTTCCTCATCTCCCATGGTGGCGCGCAGCGGCGCTACGTGGACACCGGCCCCGTTTTGGAGCGTGACTTCGCCAGCGAGGCCGGGCTCGGCTGGGGCGGCAAAAGCACGATGCAGATCCACCGCCATCTCGGCACCTGGTTCTTCCTGGCCGACATCCTCACCACGCTCGAACTGCCCGCCGACACGCCCGCCAAGGACATGTGCGGCAAATGCACGCGCTGCATCGATGCC
>DAORHS010000325.1:0-5739 GCA_035438165.1 Prosthecobacter sp. | reverse complement strand
ATTTCTGCGTGTTCAGCGCCGCGATCTGCTGTTCGGCGGCGAGGTGCTGCTGCTCCAATTCAACCAGCTGGCCACGAATGGAAGCCATGCGCTGCTCGGCGGCGGCCGTGTCGGCCTCATGAGACTGCTGCCGGCCGAGAAGGGATCCGATGGCGGCATCCAGCAAGCCGCGCTGGTTTTCCATCTGTCCCAGTGTCTGGGTCAGGGCATTGAGCCGGTCTTCGTTGCCACGCAGTTCGCTGATGCGCGCGGTCATCGCCTTTTCCTCGCCACCCAGCTGCGCGATCTGCGTCTGCGCGTGCTGCACCTGCTCCTGGGCCTTCGCCAGGGAGGCATTGACCGCCTCAAGCTCGTTCTGTTTCGCCTCACGCTGCGACTCGAGCTTCGCGAGACCGGCGCGGCGCTCGTCCAGCTTTTTGTCGAGGTCCTGAAGGTCCGTGCTGCGTTTCGCACGCTGCTCGGCTTCGGATTTCTGCGCATCCGCCTGCAACGCTGCGAGTCGTTTCACCTCCGCATCGGCGTCGCTGATCTGTTTTTGCAGACCGGCGAGCTTCTTCGCGGTGGCGGTTTCGTCGGCGGTGAGTTTGGCGACGGCGGTTTCACGCGCTTTCGCGTCTTCGGTCACCTTCTTGAGCGAATCCTGCTGCGAGGTCAGTTCACCCTGAACCTTCGCAAGCTCCGTCTGCGCCTTTGTCAGATCGGCACGTCGGGTGTCAATCTGCTTGTCGAGATCCTGCAGTTCCGTGCTGCGTTTCGCACGCTGCTCGACCTCGGATTTCTCCGCATCCGCCTGCAACGCGGTGAGCCGTTTCACCTCTGCATCAGCGTCGGCGGTCTGCTTTTGCAAAGCGGCCAGTTTCTGCGCCGTCGCTGTTTCGGCGGCGGTGAGTTTGGCCAGCGCGGCCTCACGCGTCTTCGCCTCCTCCGTGGTTTTTTCCAGCGCAGCCTGCTGTGAGGTGAAATCACCCTGCATCTTCGCCAGACCGGCCTGCACCTTCTCAAGCTCGGCCTTTTGGGCCGCCAGCCGGGTTTCGAGCTCCTGGAGCTCTCCGGAGCGCTTCGATTTGAGTTCGGCCTCGGATTTCTGCGCATCGGCCTGAAGCTGGGTGACCTCCTTGAGCTTCGTCTCGGCCGCAGTGAGCTGAGTCTGCAGTGCCGCGAGTTTCTCGGAAGCTGCGGTGACTTCTGCGGCGGCTTTGGCAGCGGCGGCTTCGTTCGCTCTGGACTCCTCGCCCGATTTTGCGAGCGATGCGACGACCTGACCGAGCGTGGCCTGCTTGGCGGCGAGATCGGCCTCCAGGCTCAGCAGTTCGGCGCTGCGTTGCGATTTGAGCTCGGCCTCGGATTTTTGCGCGGTGGCGAGCAGCTGGTTGATGGACGCCACCCTTTCCTTTGCCGCCGTTTCCTCGGCCACGAGCTTTGCCAGGGCGGTCTCGCGGTCCTTGCGCTGCTGATCGGCCTCGGCGTGCAGCGTCTGCAGGCCCTTCTGTGCGGTGGCCAGGTCGGCTTCGGCCTTGGCGACGAGCGTGCGTGTGGAATCGAGCTTGCTCTCGATGTTGCCGAGATCGCGGCGTTTGACATCGAGTTTGCCGGCATCCGTCTTCGCGTTTTCCACGTCGGCCCGTGCGTTCTGCACCTGGCCGCGGAGCTTTTCGAGCTCCGCTTTGAATCCGGTGATCTCCGTCTGGGTCTGCCCAAGTTCCTTGCGCCGGACGTCGAGCGTGGCGTCCAGGGAGCGGATTTCATCCCGCCGCTTCTGCTCGACGGCGTTTTCAGCCCGCAGGGCATCGCGCTGGCGGGTCAGTTTCTCGACCTCGTCGCGCATCTCGGCCGCCTGTTTGGCGGCGGCGGGGTCGGGTGCCGCGGAAGGCTTGGGAATGAGTGAAACCGGCGGCGTGCCGGCGATGGACCTCGGCGCATCGGCCGGGGAGCGCTGCACCACCGGCTTGGTGACCTCGATCTTGCCGGTTTCGGGCGTGGTCTTGGGCGGGTCCTCCTTGTCCCGCGCCGGGATGCTCTCGGTGTCGCCTCGTTTGCCATCTTCACGGCTGGGCTGCCCCTTCGGGGTGGCGACGGATTTGGAGCCGCCATCTGAGGCCAGCCCCTTGGGTGCCCGTTCACGGAACCGGCTCTCCAACTGGCCAAACATGATCCGGTCGCCGCCTTTGACCCGGAAACGCTCGACCCGTCTGCCGTTGACGAAGGTGCCGTTGGAAGACTTCAGATCGACGATTTCGTAGCTGCCGTCCGGCTGGCGCACGAATTCGGCGTGAAAGCTGGAAATGAACGTGTTGTCGATGACGATGTCATTGCTGGCTTCACGCCCGATGGTGAGCCGTTCTTCGAGGATATCGAAGACGAACTCGTTTCCGTCGTTGAGATTGAAGGCCAGATATGGCATGCCGGACGCGCAAAAGAAGGCTGAAGAGCCGGGAGAATAAGGGTGGAAAATCAGTGAATCAAACTTAATGAAATGGGTCGATGGGGAAGATGGGGGCCGGAACTATTGTTTTAAAAACAGTTCGATTGCACAGCATCATTTAAGATTTCTAAAATATGAAAGCACGGCATTTCCTCAAGTATTTCGGCCTCACATCTCTTGCCCTGGCCTCTTTGAGCGGGTGCTCCGCAGCGCCTGTCGGCGGCGGTCCGGCCCATTTGTCCGCGTCGCAGATGGACCGGGTCGGCAGGCGCATCTGGCAAAACGAGTGCGGCGGCACCGTGGCGGGGCTGACGAGCTGGAATGCGGGGGAGGACTTCGCCTCCCTGGGCATCGGTCATTTCATCTGGTATCCCGGCGGGCAAAGCGGGCCTTTTGAAGAGAGCTTTCCCCCGCTGGCGGCCTTCCTGGCCTCCCGGGGGCATCCCGTGGCGGATTGGATGCGCGGAGCCTGCCCATGGCCGACGAAGGCGGCCTTTGATGCGGACAAAACGGGCCCCCGGCAGCAAGAACTGCGGGCGCTGCTCGGCAGGACGGTACGGCAGCAGACGGAGTTCATCATGGCGCGGATGGAACGCGCCCTGCCGAAAATGCTGGCGCAATCGAAGAATCCGGACGGGGTTCAATGGGCCTTTGATGGACTGAAACAAACTGCCGAAGGCACTTTCTGTCTGATCGACTACGTAAACTTCAAAGGTGAGGGCACCAGCCCCAAGGAACGTTACCGCAGCGAAGGCTGGGGGCTGCTCCAAGTGTTGGAAGGCATGCCGAAGTCCAAAACCGTCTGGCAGATGCCTGCTGAGTTCGCCGAGTCCGCCAAACGCGTCCTCAGCCGCCGTGTCTCCAACGCTCCTGCCGAACGCGGCGAAAAACGCTGGCTCGCAGGCTGGCACAGCCGCTGCGATGGCTACAAGCGGCCGCTTTGAAGGGGCCTACTCCTCCTTCCGCTCGATCTTGATCTTCGGCATGGAGCCAAAAACCTTGTCGATGGTGTCGGTGATGATGTTGCCGTTCATCTCCTTCGAGTGGCGCATGGCGAGCCCCACGACAAAGGCGATCACAAACAGGCCGGTGACGATGATGCCGGTCATGCAGCCGCTTTCCGTCGTATCGGGGTAATTGCTGGGCGTGGTCTTGCCATAGGCCCGACGCACCGGACTGAGCCCGCGGGCCGGAGCCGCCGGCCTGGAGGCAGGCGATGACGGTGCGGCATCGACGCTGGCATCGGGCACAGGAAGCGACTTGGAAAAGCGCGGGGTGGGAATCGGCTTTTCTTCGAGAACGGCCGGGGCCTCTCCCGCATAAAACACCGACTGCACATCCCCGAAGCCCACCCGGTCACCATCCTTGAGCAGCGCCTCTTCGATCTCAGCTCCGTTCACCCGTGTGCCGTTGCTGGAACCGAGATCCTGCACGTAAACACCGTCTGCGGCCTGCCGGATGATGGCATGCCGCCCCGAAGAGGAGGGGCAGGTCAGCACCACATTGCTTTCCGGGTGCCTGCCGATGGTGGTGACATCGTTTTCAAGTTTGTGAACGAGCGTGGTGCCGTCCTCCATGTAAAAAACTACCGAAGCCATGAAATGCAGGGGGTAAAGGGGGGTGAATGTTCGTTAAATCCTGAAGCAGCCACGAACAGCCGAACAGAAACTTGGGATTTTCCTGATGCAACGGCTATGTTCGCGTGTGAGAGTGAATTTCTCCGCCCCCTGTGTCATGCACACTCCAGCCGCCCCATCCCCCCTCGTTTCCATCGCACTCTGTGCGCTGATGCTGCTCACGCCAATGACCTGGCTCAAGGCCGGTGACAGAGAAGAGGCCGAGAAAGCGGCCAGCGCCCTGGCCTACGATCAGGAGGCTGAGGGCTACAACATCCGCGCTGAGATGACGACCCGGACTCTGGAGGCGAAACTCGGCAAGGCCACCCGCAAGCAACTCTACAAGGGCAACGAGTACTGCTTCTGTGTCGCCGTGCCGAAAAAATCAGGCGTGCACATCACCGGCGCCGTGCTCGACCTCGAAGGCAGGCCCGCGGGTGAGATTCTCCCAGTTCTGGATGGCTGGGGCTTTGTGCTGTTCTACAAGCCGAAGAAAACCGGCATGTACATGATCGCCATTCACCAGACCGACCAGGGCAAGCGCAAGGACGTTCCCTGCGCGATGGCCACCGGATATAAATGACGAAATCAGAATGATGAATGCCGAATGCCCCGGCGTGAACGGCTTTCGCCATTCGGAATTTCTCACTCGTCATCCCACCACAAAGCTGCCGTCCAGCTTCTTTGTCACCGTGTGCAAAGCAGCGCCGTCCGCCGGACAGCAGGTACGTCGTGAAGAGCCCTCCAGTTCCGCATCCAACGTGTGACCGCCACGGCATCTCGCCCCCGTTTCGCAACGCGGGAACCCGGCTGCTTGAGATGATTTCAAATTCGAAGCGGCAAAACGCAAAAAACTCCGTTGCCCTCCGCTCTGCGCTCTCTGCTATCAAGCACCCCACATGTTTCACGTCGCTGAAGATCACGAAGAAGGAGTCACCGGCCGCATCTCACGGCCGCCGCTCGCGCCACGCATGCGCCATGCCTTCTCCCACGACGGCAAGATGGCCGAGTCACCGCAGTTCGAGTACCGCCCGCAGCAGCAGCGCATGGCGGAGCTCGTCGGCGCGGCGCTGGATGGCAATCACGCCTTCGTCTGCGAAGCCGCCACCGGAGTCGGCAAATCGCTCGCCTACCTCGTCCCGGCCGTCACGTTTGCGCTGGAGCAGAAGCGCAAGGCGATCATCTGCACGCACACGATCAATCTGCAGGAGCAGCTCATCACGAAGGACATTCCCATCGTCAAACAGCTCGTTGGCGACTTCCACGCCGAGATCCTCAAAGGACGCGGCAACTACATCTGCCCCACGCGCCTCAAACGCGCGCTCAACGAGTCTGGCGATCTCTTTTCGACCTCCGAAGCCTCCGAACTGAAGCTCCTGCTCGACTGGGTGGCCGAAACTGAGGACGGCACGCTGAGCGATGAAGAATACAACTGGTTAGTGCGCAGAGCCAAAGAAAACTTCGGCATGGTGATAACCTGTGCCGCCAATGTGTCGGCCGATGGGCAGGGCTGGAAAGGCGAACTGGGAATTTATGACGATAAACATAATGCCGGACTTACGCGCCTGGCGCAGGGCATAAAGCAATACGGCAGCCTGGCAGTGGTGCAGATATTTCACGGTGGTGCGCGCAGCCCCGAAAATTTAATTGGCACACAGCCGTGGAGCGCCAGCGCGCATACCATGCCTCATGCTAAAGTGC
>DAORHS010000324.1:0-5740 GCA_035438165.1 Prosthecobacter sp. | reverse complement strand
GTGAGCGCTGGGTGAACAGCCTGGGCATGGTGTTCAAGCCCGGAGCGGGAGGGCACATCAGTGCAGAGCCGGTGGAGATGAAGTTTTTCCGCCGCTTGCTGGAGGCCACAGGGAGATCGTTCGAGGGCAAGGTGGTGCGCTTTCAGCGGGGCAAGGATCAGGAGAGTGCGTATCTCGTGGTCGTGCCGGACGGGGATGCGGAGGCGTTTCGCTACTGGCTGACGGATCGTGACCGCAGCGAGGCGTTTCTGAGCCAGGAACATCGCTACGAGGTGGAGCCGTTCTACTTTGTGGAGAGCGGTCAGACAGCGGCGGACGAGATGCCGGAAGGCCGGGAAACGGACCGCGGTGAGCAGAGTGAGGAGGCAAACTGGCGGGCTTTTCATCTGCGTGTGGAACGGCAGACCTACGGCAGTGTGATCGTGAACAGCCAGCCGGAGAAGGTGCGTGTGTTTCAGCACGATCAGTTTCTTGGTGAGACCCCGCTGGAACTTCCGCGCGTGCGCACCGGACCGGTGGAGTTTGAACTGCGGGAGGAAGGCTTTGCCGACGTGGTGCTCGAAGGGGAGGTGAAGGAAGGTGAGCAGGCGGAGTTGTTTGCCGACATGCAGACGCGCAAGGCGGTGACCTTCGGCCGCCAGTGGAAGGCGAACAGCCTGGGGATGAACTTCGTGCCGCTGGGAGATGTCATGTTCTCCGCGTGGGAGACTCGTCATCGTGACTATCTCGAATTTTGCAAGGCCACGCAGGTGCGTCGCCCAGGGCGGGTGGATGCCTCTGGCAAAGGGGGGACGTTGCCTGTCGTGGGCGTGGATCGCAGCGAGGCGCGTGCGTTTTGCGCGTGGCTGACCGAGCGCGAGCGCAATGCCGGCCTGATCGGGGAGAAGGATGTGTACCGCCTGCCGACCGATGAAGAATGGAGCCGTGCGGTCGGGCTGCCGCTGGAGCGCGGAACCACGCCGGAAGAACGCAACAGCCGCATCCGCGGCATCTACCCTTGGGGGTTTGACTGGCCGCCGCCTGCGGACGCAGACAATCTCGCGGACATGAACGGAGCGCGCAAAGCCAGCCTCGACAATGCGATCCCGGGCTATGAGGACAAATTTCCCTTCCTTGCCCCTGTGACGGCGCTGCCGCCAAACGAGCGTGGGATCACCGGCCTCTCAGGCAATGTTTCCGAGTGGATCGACACAGACTATGAACTGGTGGCTCCCGCCAAACCAGATGAGCCGGCGAAACCGGTGCTGGGCACGACACGCGGCGGCAACTGGCGCACGGCGTCACAGGAAGAGCTGCTGGCTTCGGCACGCACGCCGGCGCCCCCGGAAACACGGCGGAACACGATCGGCTTCCGCGTGGTGCTGGCGCATGGGTAATAATTCCTGTGCGCGGCTCCGCTTGGCAACTTTGAACGTAGAACTAGACTGTGGCAGTCGTTAGCTAAACACCCCCAATCATGCAAACCACGCTCGATTCTCCGCTGGCTTCGGCCGTGACCGAAGTCAACGTCCCCAAGAAGGTCGAACAGACTGAGGCCGGAAACTACTTTGTCTCCAACTATCCTCCGTTCTCTTTTTGGAAACCGGACCAGGTGCCGCTGGTCGAAGCGGTGCTGCAGCGCCCCACGCCCGAGAACGTCCCGCTCGGAGTCTATTTTCACATTCCGTTCTGCCGGAAGCGCTGCCACTTCTGCTACTTCAAAGTCTATACCGACAAAAACGCACAGGAGATCAAGGCGTACATCGACGCCGGCATGCGCGAGATGGAGAGCTTCGCCAGCCAGCCGTATCTGAAGGGCCGCAAGGCGCACTTCGTCTACTTCGGCGGTGGCACGCCGAGCTATCTCTCCGTACCGCAGCTCAAGGATCTGACGAATCGCATGAAGGCGCTCATTCCATGGGATGAGGCCGAGGAGGTGGCTTTCGAGGCTGAGCCCGGCACGCTGAACGAAACGAAGCTCACCGGCATCCGCGAAGTGGGCGTGACGCGTCTCAGCCTCGGCGTGGAGAATTTCGACGATCACATCCTCGAAACGAACGGCCGGGCGCATCGTAGCGGTGAAATCGGCAAGGCCTACAGCTTCGCCCGCAGCCTTGGCTTTGAGCACATCAACATCGACCTCATCGCCGGCATGATGAACGAGACTGAGGCCAACTGGAAGGTCTGCGTGGCCAAGGCCATCGAAATGCAGCCGGACGCGGTGACGATTTATCAGATGGAGGTGCCCTACAACACCACCATGTACCAGCAGATGAAGGCCGAGGGCAAAGTGACCGCGCCCGTGGCCGACTGGCAGACGAAGCGCCACTGGGTGAGCTATGCCTTCGATGAGTTTCAGAAGGCGGGCTACACCGTCACCAGCGCTTACACTGTCGTGAAGGATCCGCAGCGCATTAAATTCGTCTATCGTGACGCCTTGTGGGAGGGCGCTGACCTGCTGGGCTGCGGCGTGGCCTCCTTCGGTCACCTCGGTGGCGTTCACTATCAGAACCAGGCGGATGTCGGCCCCTACATGCAGGCGGTTGATGCCGGTCAGAGGCCGATCTATCGCGCTTATCAAACCACGCCGGAAGACCGCTTTGTGCGTGAGTTCATTCTCAAACTCAAGCTGGGTCGCAGTGAGTTCGACTACTACATTCAAAAGTTCGGAGAAGATCCGCGCCAGCATTTCGGACCGCAGCTCGACTATTTGGCGAAGGAGGGCTTTGCCACGCTGGATGCGGCGGGTGTCACACTCACACGAGACGGCCTTCTACAGGTGGACCGTCTGCTGCACGATTTCTTCCTGCCTCAGCACCGCCAGTATGCCCGCTACACTTGAGAGCAATCGACGCAACCGAACGACGACGGCGATGAATGAGGCTCCCCGGCAGGACGAGGACATCCTGGCACCTTTGATCTTCTTTTACGGCATCGGCAGTGTGCGTCCGCGCGTCACCTTTGTCGAGCCGCAGGACCTGGCCGAGCAGGAACGCGGCCTGCTCGTTCATGACAAGGACATGACGCCGCGGCTGCGCGAGTTTCATGCCAGCGAAATCGATCTTGATGTCGCGGCGCGCGCACGCATTGGCAACTACCTCGTTCGCGCCTCTGTTTTGCACCGTCATACCGACGGCATGCCCGTGGAATTTGGCGCCATCGGCATTCACCTCGACATTTTGCCCGAAGAGGCGCAGGCGCTTGTTCTTGAAGGACACGTGCCGTTTGGCGCCATCCTGGAGCGTTTTCAGGTGCCGCATTCCAGCCATCCGCGCGGCTATTTCCGCATTTCCGTGGATCAACGCCTGGCCGACCACCTCGGGGCAACGAGCGGGCAGATGCTGTTTGGTCGCTGCAATGAACTCCGCCACGGGACTGGCCGGGTGCTGGCGGACGTGGTCGAAGTGCTGCCGCGTTTGCCGTAGTTGAGGCAAGGCTGGCGGTTCGCGGTCAAACCAGTTGCGATTTGAGGGTTATGCGGCTTGAGTTCACCACACTTCCAGTTGTGACAAACCCCCGGATATTTTTTGCCATGAAACGCCTCCTGTTCACCCGCTCCACTCTGACGGCCGCCCTGCTGATGGTGGGAAGCCTGCCTCTCGCCGCCGCACCCCAGGGCACCAAAGGGGTGGAAGATTTCGATCCGCTGGCCTTTCCCGGCAAAGTTGTGGATGATGTGATCGTTCCGGTGCCGAGCGAGGTTTTTTCCGTGCTCGACAAGCTGGGCGAGCCGAACTGGCGTGCGGAACTGCGTAAGCAGGAGATTCCCACCACCAGTGACCGCACAAAACTCTCCCTGCTGTTTGGCTACACGGTGGCGGAAGGGTTCGTGGCCGTGCAGGCGGAGGACAAGGAGGCGGTGAAAGACATCGGTCATGATGTGATCGACCTCGCCAAGAGTCTCGGGCTCAGCAAGTCTGTGCTGCCACATGCCCAGAGCATTCTGGATGCGGCGGACAAGGGGGACTGGAGCGCCATTCGCAGGGAGTTTGATCAGACCCAGAAGACCGTGCGCGACACCATGGAGCAGATGAAGGACATGGATCTTTCCCAATGCGTCAGCCTTGGCGGCTGGCTGCGCGGCACGGCGTCGGTGACTTCGGTGGTGAAGAAGAGCTTCTCCGCGGATCGCGCCGAACTGCTGAACCAGCCGATGCTGGTGGAGCACTTCGTGAGCACCATCGCCAAGATGCCGGGCGGCACGCGCGACCACGATGTCGTGAGGTCGATCCAGAAGGGCCTCGCGTCCGTGCTTCAGCAGATGGAGGGTGCGGTGGACGGCTTCTCGAAGGACGCCGTTTCGGACATCGGCAAGACCTGCGACGGTCTGCTGGCCGAAATCCTCGCAAAGAAGTAATCACCGGACCTCACTCGCATGATCTTATCCTTGGAAGGAAACAAGACAATGAATCGACCTTGGAAATGCTTCGGAACGGCCGTCTTGGCCATCATGGTGATGGCTGGCGCAACGCTCGTGCATGCGACGGTGGACGAAGCGCATGATTTTGCCATGGAAGCCGCCACGCCCTTTGTGGAGCAGGGGTTCATCGTGCGTGAGGACTACTGGAACGGCGAGGTGAAAAGCGGGCAGAAGCTCATGATCACCCACCAGCTCTTCAAAGGCAATGAGTATGCCTTCTGGCTCGGGACGAGTCAGGAGGGGGTGGCGCTCGACATGAAAGTTTTCGACGAGAAAAACCAGCCGGTGCAGATCAATGCGAAGGTGGACAAGTTCTTCATGAGCGTGCGCGTGAATCCGCCGAAGACCGGCACTTACAAGATCGTCTTCGAGTTGAAGTCGAAGCAGGATCCCGGCGTGCTCTGGGCGCTGGCCTATGGTTACCGCTGATGCCCGTCGAAACGCTCACCTATGAGACGCCGCAGTTCCTTCAGAAACTGATCGGCAACGACTTCGGCAGTCTGCGGCTGGTGGCGGATTCGTTTGGCGTGAGTGTGACCAGCCGGGAGGGCTGGGTGCGTCTGGAGGGCGACGAGGACAAGATCCGTGCGGCACGTGAGGTGTTCGCGCAGCTCGAAAAGGTGCGCCGTAATGGGGGTGAGGTGTCTTTGGCCATGGTGCGTCTCGTCATCGACAGTGTGCAGCGGGAGGCGGATGACGCCCCTGCGGATGCGATCATGCAGTTGAGACTGCTCGGTTCGGGCAAACGGCCTGCAGTGCTCGCGAAGACCCGCGGGCAGATCGCCTACGTGCAGGCCATGCGTGAAAGCGAAGTGGTCTTTGGCGTCGGTCCTGCAGGAACGGGCAAGACCTACCTCGCCATGGCGCAGGGATTGCACTTTTTGAAGGAAAAGCTCGTCCAGCGGCTTGTTCTCACCCGTCCTGCCGTAGAGGCCGGGGAGGCCTTGGGTTTCCTGCCGGGGGATTTGAAGGAGAAAATCTTCCCCTACCTGCGCCCGCTTTACGACGCTTTATATGACATGCTGGAACCGGAGGAGGCGGAACGTCTGATCGAGCGTGGCAGCATTGAGATCGCCCCGCTGGCCTACATGCGTGGTCGCACCCTCAAAAACGCCTTCATCATCCTCGACGAGGCCCAAAACACGACCACCGAGCAGATGCTCATGTTCCTCACCCGTCTCGGCGAAGGAGCCCGGTGCGTGGTCACCGGAGACCCTTCGCAGATCGACCTGCGCCGTCACGTGCAGTCGGGTCTCAAGGAAGCCGTTGAGCTGCTCCAGGATGTTGAGGGGGTTAAATTCGTGGCCTTTGCTCCGAAAGACATTGTTCGTTTGCCGGTCG
>DAORHS010000323.1:0-5741 GCA_035438165.1 Prosthecobacter sp. | reverse complement strand
CTCACTCACGGCACCGGCTGCCCCTTGGCGCCGATGCTGTAGAGCGAGTTCGCGGTGCGGACGTAGAGGCGTTGGTCGCCGACGGCAGGGACGGAATTCACCGGGGCGTCGAGTTTGCTGGCGGCGAGCTTTTCGAACTTCGGTCCGGCCTTGATGACGATGAGATCACCCTGCTGGCTGGCGCAGAAGATTTTGCCATCGGCGGCCACCGGGCTGCTGAAGAACTTCGCGCTGCCCTGCGTGCCCTCGACGCGCTCCTCGTAGATGACCTTGCCGGTCCTGAACTCGACGCAGCGCAGGATGCCGCCGTCGCCGAGGAGATACATGTGCCCGCCGATGACGAGAGGCGAGGGGACGTAGGGCAGGCCTTTGGGGATGTCGAAGTTCACCGACGAGGGCTTGCCGCTCTTCAAATCGAGCGCGGCGATCTCCTTCACGCCGCCGCCGGTGCCGAAGGTGCAGAAGTAGAACTCGTCGCTGAGCACGCCAGAGCCGAGGCTGCGCTGGCTGTAGCCGGGATTGTGCTGCCAGTTGAGCTTGCCGGTTTTGAGATCAAGGCCCATGACGCCGCTGGTGGTGTTGGCGCAGATGATTTCCTTTTTGCCGCCTTTCAACTCATGCACGACGGGCGTGGAGAAGGTGTTGAGGCAGTTCGGCATGTCGTGTTTCCACGCTTGTTTGCCAGTGTTCGCGTCGAGACCGATGATGCAGCTCTTCCACTCGCGCTGCTCGGGGGCGGTGGTGAGATCTTTGCCGTTTTTCTCCACATCGAACTCGCTCCGCACGATCATGATGCCATCGACGACGAGGGCGGAGACACCGGTGCCGTGCTCATGGATGTAACCGGTGACCATGTCATTGCGCCACACCACCTTGCCGCTGTGGTCGAGCGCGAGGGCCTGGATGTTCGGGCCGCTGCTCCAGTTCACATAGATGCGCTGGGCATCAATGAAGGGCGAACTGCTGGCGAAGGTGTTGTAGGTCTTGTGGATGTTGTGCGGGACGAAGTCCTCCTCATGCCGCCACAGCTCTTTGCCGTCCTTGGCCGACAAGGCGAGCACCGCACGCTTGTTGGCCGCCGTCTCGGCGGTGACGACGATCATGTCGCCCCACAGCACGGGCGAGGACCAGCCTTTCCCGAGCGGAATTTTCCACAGCGTTGTGCTGTCATCCACCACGCTGGGCAGGCCGGTGGTTTCCGCCAGGCCTGTGCCATTCGGTCCGCGGAAGCGGCTCCAGTCGGTGGCGGAGTGGGCGGAAACGGCAAAAAGAGTGACGAGTGCGAGGGTGAGTTTCATGCGGGCGAGTAGAACGCGGGTGGTTGGAGAAAAATTACCGGGACAAATCTCAAGAGCTGCATGAGCTCGTGAAAGTCTCACGCCGAGGGCGGCAGAAGATCCATCTGCGTGGATCCTGCACCGGGCGTTTCCGCCTTCGGTGCATCGGCCACAACGGGCTCTGCCCGAACCTCGGGGGCGGGCGCAGACTCGACCTTCGGTGTCTCGACAATAGCTGCGGGCTCGGCGGGCGGCGGTGGTGCGACTGGGGCGGGAGCCGCCATGGCCGACGGGGACGACTTGTTCTCCTGTGCCTCGCTGAGGCGGTATTCGAGTTCGGCGATCTTGTAACCGTCCTCCCGCGCACGTTTGCGGGACTCGGATTCCATCTGGGCGAGCTTCTCTTCGAGTTCGCGCACCTTTTTATCATTGGAGGAGGCGGCGACGGCAGCGTTGGAGAGAGGGGCGGACGTCACGCCCACAGCGTTCATGAATTCCTTCTGCACGATCTCAATGCGGGCCTCGGCAGCTTTGAGAGCGCGTTGCAGGTTGGCGATCTTCGTCTCCGCCTGCTGATTGGCCTCCTTGGCCTTCGCCAGCTCGGCCTCGGCACCACCGGCCGCGGCATAGGCGGCCTGCTCGTCGCGGATCTTCTTCAATTCGACCGCCGTCTCCTTCATCTCCTCCTTGTGCTTCATCACCAGCTCCTGCGCGGCGATCATGCGTTGCTCAAAATCCGCCGCACGGGCGTTCGTGGCCTCGATGGCCTGCTCCTGGGCTTTCATGCGGCCCTGCTCGGCGGCCAGGGCGGTTTCGAGGTCCTTGATGCGGGACAGGGTGGGCGGCAGTTGGGCGGCGACTTCCCGCGTCGTGGCCAGATCGGCCTCGAGTCTCGAAATCTGCTGGGAAGCGTCATTCGCACGCCGCTCGGAGACCTCGCGATGCGTGGCAAAGCGCTGTTCGGTGTCGGCCAGTTTGGCGGCGACGGCATCGGCGTTCTTTTTGGCCTCCGCCGCCAGGGCCGCGGCCTTCGACTGCTCGGCCTTGAGCGTGGCTTCGGCCTCGGAGCGCTGTTTTTCCATCGCCGCCTCGGATTCGGCGCGGTGGCGCGTCAGTTTGCTCCGCTGCACCAGCCAGACGATCAGGGGAGGCAGCAAAACAGCCAGACTGCCGAGGATGGCGATCTCGGGTACACCAAGAGGAGCCAGTCCCAGAAAAGGGGCGTCCGCAGTCACAAACAAATTTCCGTCAGGCATGGCGCTATTCAAACCGGCGCCCTGTGTTCTGTCCAGCACGCATTGCTCCTTGAGCGCCGGTTAAAGGTGGCTAGTCTGCGCGCCCTTTCCCCCAAACCAACCCATGTCCCAGTTCAACATCCTCATCGCCGGCAACAACGACCCCATCTCGAGCAAAGGCATCGACCTGCTCAAAGCGGAGCCGTCTTTCAACGTCACGGTGGACATGGATCTGAAGGCTGAGGACAAGATGATCGAGGCCTCCCGCAACGCCCACGCCATCATCGTCCGCAGCGGCGCCAAGGTGACCGCCAAGGTGCTCGAAGCCGCCACGAATCTGAAGGCCGTCGGCCGTGCCGGTGTGGGCGTGGACAACATCGACATCCCCGTGGCCAGCAAGCGCGGCGTCGTCGTCATGAACACGCCCGGCGGCAACACGATCTCCACCGCCGAGCAGGCCTTCACCCTCATGATGGCCCTGTCCCGCAAGACGCCGCAGGCGCACGCCACCATCGTCAGCGGCAAGTGGGACCGCAAAAAATTCCAGGGCACCGAAGTCTATGGCAAAACCCTCGTCGTTCTCGGCATGGGCCGCATCGGCGCGGAGTTCGCCAAGCGTGCGCAGGCCTTTGGCATGACCGTGGTCGCCTACGATCCTTATCTGTCCAAGAACCGTGCAGAAAGCCTCGGCGTCACGCTTTGCGAAGACCTCGATGCCGCCATCGTGCAGGCCGACTACATCACGATGCACATGCCGCTCACGCCTGAGACGAAGCACATGATCAATGCGAAACGGCTGGCCACGCTCAAGCCCACCTGCCGCATCATCAACTGCGCCCGCGGAGGTCTGATCGACGACGCCGCGCTCGCCCAGGCGCTCACCGACGGCACCATCGCCGGCGCCGCGCTCGACGTCTTCGAAGTCGAGCCTCCGCCCGCCGATTATCCGCTGCTCACCGCCCCGAACACCGTCTTCACCCCGCACCTAGGCGCCTCCACCGAGGAGGCGCAGGAAAACGTCGGCATCGAAATCGCCGAAGTCATCAAAGAGCACCTGCTGCACGGTACCGTCGTCAATGCCATCAACATGCCCAACGTCGATCCGAAGGTGCTCGCGGAGATCGGTCCCTTCCTCAAATTCGGCGAACTCCTCGGCCGCCTCGTCTCCCAGTTCGCTCCGCAGCGGTCGAACGTCGTCCGCATCAACTACAGCGGCAAAGTCGGCACCGGTGACACCACCCTCATCTCCCGTGCGGTGCTCAAAGGTTTCCTCGAACGCCCCGTCGGCGCGGAGCAGGTGAATTACATCAACGCCAACGGCGTTGCTGAAAACCTCGGCATCCGTTTCACCGAAAGCCGTCTCACCGAGCCGAGCGAGTTCACCGACCTCATCGAAGTCGTCGCCAAGAACGACAACGGTGAAAGCGCCAGCATCGCCGGCACCTTCTTTGCCGGCGATCCGCGTATCGTGCGCGTTAACGGCCACCGCATCGAGGCCCGCCCCGAAGGCACGCTGCTCTTCATCGAAAACATCGACCGCCCCGGCATGATCGCCGCCTACAGCGCCACGCTGGGCAAGAACCAAGTCAACATCGCCGACATGAGCCTCAGCCGCGACAAGGAGTCCGGCAAAGCCCTCACGCTGCTGACCCTGGACTCCACCCCGGGCGCCGAAGTCATCGCCGAACTGGAGAAGATCCAGGGTATCAGCAAGGTGTACTGCGTGGCGGTGTAAACTCCGCACGCATTCATCACGAATCACGTCGCAAGGGGCCTTTTCGGGCCCCTTGCTTGTTTGAAGAGCCGGTGGGCTACTTCATGAGCCAGTCGATGGCCGGAGGCTTGCGATCCTCGTTCTCGCCTGCGACCCAGCGCTTCTTTTGATCGTAGAGCGACAGCATGCCGGGAAGGTCGCGATATTTGGCACCACCTGGCAGGAACATCGGGTCACGATAGTCGAGCACCTTGCCAAAGCGGAAGCCGTGTGTACTCACGGCGGCGAGATCCACCTGCTCACCGGCCAGTGCCAGCGCGGCGACAGCGATGGGACCGGTCTGTGCCCCGAAGGCGGCGAGGCAGACGGTCTTCGGACTCGGATGCGTGCCGACCTTTGTGTTGCGCAGGAAGCTGACGAGCGTGAGCACGTCATGCACGCGCTGGGCAAACAGCGCGTTGTTGTAGCCGTACGTGTAACCGGCGAACTCCCGTGGATTGGCGACGACGCGGTTCTGCTTTGCGGATTCACCACCCTGAAAGAGCAAATCGACACCCAGCACGGCGGCTCCGCTGGCGATGAGTTTCTTCACGTCATCATGTTGAATGCCGGACCTGCCCGCATCATCCAACCAGATGACCACGCGGCCGTTCCACTTCTTCGGATAGAGCCAGGTGACGTTCAATTCCTCGCTGTAGGTCTTGTTCGTGAGCGTGCCGGTCATTTCGAGGTGATTGCCGCGATCCTGCTTGTCCTTGAGTTCCCATTCGACCTCGCCCGCCTTGTCATAGGTGCGCCCGATGGTGACTTCGATCCCTTCGCGAAGAACTTTCGGATCGGCGGCGGCGAGTTGCTTGTCCGAGTCTTCGGTGAAGTATTTCAGCAGCTTGCGTTCGAACTCGGGATCGCCCGCCTTCGGCGCGGGATGTTTGTCGTCCCAGACGGTGAGCTGCTCCTTCGTGAGCGGTTCGTAGTCCTGCTCGATGACGGGCGAGGGGAAGCCGAGTTTGAAGTGCTTGTTCACGAAGGTGTAGAAGGCGCTGCGGGTGACGGCGTTGTAGTTGTGCGGGAAGTGTTCGCCGCGCAGGAGGAAGACGTTGTCCTTCTTGCCGTAGGTCGTGTAGAGCTTCTGCAAATCGGGGAAGCCCTTCGTGGCCATTTCCTTCGTCCAGTCATTCGCGGTGTTCATGCCCTGCGGCTTCGGCGCGAAGAGTCCGGCAAACTCGACATTGCCGGTGCCGATGCGCAGCAGTGAGGCATTTTCACAGGTGCAGCCGCCCTGCATCGCGGTGCTGACCATGACGCAGGGGAAGGAGAGCTTGATGCGGTCGTCAATGGCCGCGAGCAGCATCGTCTGCGTGCCGCCGCCGCTGGCACCGGTGATCGCGGTGCGTTCGGGATCGACTTCGGGCAGTGAAAGCAGGAAATCGAGACCGCGCACAGCGTTCCACGTTTGCAGGCCCATGATGGACTGCAGATGTGACTCCGCCTGCGGACTGTAGAGCCCCCAGTTTT
>DAORHS010000322.1:0-5746 GCA_035438165.1 Prosthecobacter sp. | reverse complement strand
AGACGTAATAAAAATGGAAAGCTCGTTCTCTAGGAACGTAAAAGTCGGTTGGTTTATTGGCCATTTCTCCGGTGCGCTCCAGCAGATCACTCGTGCGGGCGAACGCCAACTCCGCCGTCTTGCGCTCGGTGATGTCTTCCACGACGGCGATAAGCCGGGTGGGAGGCTCGCCCGGCTTCCACATGGGAGAGACGGTGAGGGTGATCCAGGTGACTTCGCCGCCGGGGTGGAGGTAGCGTTTCTCCATCGTGAAGGTCGGAATCTTTCCAGCCCTGAGCATCTCCATGTTTTCGAGATTGGACTGCAGGTCATCCGGATGCGTGATCTCCATGAACGTGGAGGACAGCATTTGCTCGCGGGTGAGACGCGCGATGTCGCAGGCCCGCTGGTTCACACGCAGGAACCGGCCCGTAACGCCGTCGGTCATCGTGACGCCCACCGCCGCCTGTTCAAAGATGACGCGGAACACGGCCTCGCTCTCCCGCATTTCCGCCTCGGCTTTCCGGCGTGCGGTGATGTCGGTGAGCAGCGCGATGGCACCCACGTAGTCGCCGGCGGCATTGGTGAGGGGATTGGTGGAAACAAAGGCCCACAAATAGGATCCGTCCTTGCGCACGTATTTGAACTCGAACTGTTCGGAGACGCCTTTCTTGCGGCGGCTCAAATGTCCGGCCAAAAGGGCGCGTCCCTCATCGTCCAGGAAGTCATCGATCGGCCGTCCGATCATCTCTTCAGCCTGATAGCCCATCATCTGGGCCATCTTGGGATTGACGTAATCGGTCAGCGCACGGGCATCGATGGTCCAGATGCCCTCCTCGGCAGTCTGCACGATGCGCCGGTAACGCTCCTCGCTCTCATGCAGCGCTGTTTCGGACCGTCTGCGCTGGGTGATGTCATTGATGGTGCCCGTGAGGTGGGTGACGCGGCCGGTTTCATCCATGATCGGAGTCACTGCAATCTCGCCGTGTCTGGTCCCCAGAGGATGAGCGTACGTTTCCTCCCAACTGAGCGGCTGACGCGAGCGGACGGCTTCGCGACATTTCTTCATCACGCGCGTGCAGGATGGTTCGGGGATGACTTCTGGAAGCTTTTTTCCGACCACTTGGGAGCGTTTCAGTCCGGCCGCATTGAGGAAATGGCGGTTTGCGGCGACGAAACGCAGTTGCAGTCTTGATTCAACCGCGAGGGTGAAGAGCGCGGTGCCCACCTGGTCGTAAAACGATGCGAACTGTCCGGCGGCGACAGTGGTGCCAGGAGTCCGCAGATGTGTGGCAGGCCTGGCGGCTTGTTTGCGCCCGACTGCTGAACGCTTGGTGGGTTTCTTCATGCAGAGGCAGTCGCGGCTGGTGGGTGCCTGAGCGGCCCCTGCCAATCAGGCCAGCCGGTCCAAGCGGAGAGACTCTAGGCACTGACAATTACGGAAGCAAGCGGGATGGCCGGCTCCTCACACTTCGACCGCGCTCGCCAGGATCTCGTCCGCAAGTCCGGGGATCTTCGCCAGCGTCCTGGCGGGCGTATCACGCAGGGCGGGCACATGCAGCACGTCCTCACCCAGGCTGTGAAGCAGGCGGTCCAGCGCCTGGCCAAAGGCGGTGACGGCGGCGCGTTCTTCGTCGATGTCATGACGCAGACCATTGAGCAGGGCCACATGCTCGTAGCGCTGGAGCCACTCGGTGGCACGTGGACGGTAACGTTCGATGATGAGACGCATCAGGCTCTCGGCCGAGCGTGGTTCGGCTTCGCGCAGCACCTGGAAGGCGAGGCAGCGCGCCACTTCGGCAGCGGCGGAGATCAATCCCGGTTCGTTCACACCGATCTGATCGTGTGACAGGCTGCGGTGGCGGTGCTCGAAGTGAAAGCCCAGATCCACCTGGCACTGCTGCTCGCCGGGCAGGTGGCGGAAGGCCTCGCACAGAATCGCGATCTCAAGCCCCCAGCCACCGGGGAGATTGAAACATTCCAGTGCTTTCATGTCGGCTGCAAACTCTCCTGAGAGAGGGTAGCGGAAGCTGTCGAGATGTTCGAGCAACGGCTTGCTTCCCAGCACATCCCGGCAGGCCTGAACGAGCGGGAAGATCAGCAGCCGGGTCACCCGTCCGTAAAGTCGGTCCGACACGCGGCTGTAGTAGCCTTTGGCAAAACGGTAGCCCATGCGCGGATGCAGCAGCGGATAGGTCAGCCGCCACAACAGATCGCGGCTGTAGTTCAGGATGTCCGTGTCATGGCTGACGATGATGCCGTCGAACTCGCGCGCATGAAGGTAGGCGACGCCCATCCAGATGTTTGAACCTTTTCCTGCGTGGGGTCCGGCGAGTCCGGCCTCGTCCATGCGCTGATAGGCACGGGTGAGCTGCGGGCCGTCGTTCCAAAGCACATGCGCCTTTTTGCCGCGCAGGTTTTTGCGGATCAGCACGAGCGCGCGTTCATGCTCGGCGGCGTTCATGCCGTTCATGCTCAGAATGACTTCGGAAACGTGCCCCGCCTGGGACACCTCCTCTAGAATGCGCGGGAGCGCCGGACGCTCGCATTCCGCATAAAGCGCGGGCAGCAGCAGCGCCACCGGCTTGTTCCGCGCCCAGTCCAGCATCTCGGCTTCACGTGCGGAACTGTCCGCATGAGCCAGGTGGTGAAGGGTGGGCACGCGCGCGTGCTGATAAAAGTCTGCCATGAAAGAGGAGCCCCTCCATTACGCATGGCGTGCGTTTGTGAAACGAATTTGTTTCGATTCAGATCTGCGCGGCATTGTCGCCGCCGCGGTGGCGTGGCAGATCCGCGTCGTCTTCTTCACCGTTGAGAGCGAGCGTCTCCACCTCGGGGTCGATTTCCACCGTCTCCGCCTCGATCTCAATCTCCTGCCGCCACTTGCGCGAGACCCACGGGCGTGCCAGACCATAAAGCAGGTAGCTCACAAACAGCACCGCCGGCATCCAGTGCCAGTTCATCACCGTGAAGGCGACGACGAAGATGCTGATCAGCACCCAGTGGAACGAGCGCTTCGTACGCCAGTTCACCGCCTTGAAGCTCGGGTATTCCAGGCTGCTCACCATCAGGTAGGAAAGCAGCGCCATCAGGCCCGCCAGCGCATACTTCCAGTTGCCGATCTCCCTTTCGTTGCTGTCCAGCCAGATGATCAGCAGCGTCAGCGAAGAGATCACGCCTGCCGCCGCGGGGATCGGGCAGCCGCGGAAGCTGGTGTTGCTGCTTTTGGCATCCACTGCGGCGAGGCAGTTGAACCGTGCGAGGCGCATCGCCCCGCACACGAGGTAGATGCAGGAGATCAGCCAGCCGAGCCCCTTCGGCGTGTCGATTTCCTTCAGCACGATGTCATGCACCAGCAGCGCGGGGGCCACGCCGAAGCTCACGATGTCCGCCAGCGAGTCCAGCTCGCGGCCGAACGGGCTTTCCGTGCCGCCCATGCGCGCCACGCGGCCGTCCAGCGCATCAAAGAGGCAGGCCAGCAGGATGAACACGATCGCATAGTGGTAGTGCATGTGGTCGTCGAGATGACGTCCGTCAAAGATCTGCAAAATGGCAACGAAGCCGCAGAGAATGTTGCCCGCCGTCATGAGAGTCGGCAGCACCGGGATGCGAGGTTCATGGGCTTGAGACATGGCGGGCAAGGTGAATGCAGAATGACGAATGTCGAACGACGAATGCTGCCTGCGAGGAGGCTGAATTCGCGGACGTCGATTACTGTCTCCGGCCCCTGGGCCAGGCCTGCGGCTTGCATTGGGTGGTTTTGCCGTTATGGCATCATTGCCCCCTCGAAAACACCGGGAGAGCCGCCCGTTTTCCCCTATTCGACCCTCGCTTTCGTTATTTCTCTCCATGCCATCCGAACTTCCACCCCTGACGGGCGACATGACCATGAGCCAGGTGCTCCAGGCCTATCCTGGGGCGCAGCGGGCGCTGTTTGCCCGTTATCACATCGGCGGCTGCCGCAGTTGCGGCCTCCAGCCGGGGGAAACGCTCGCCCAGGTGTGTGAGCGGAATGAAAACATCCCCGTCGCCGAAGCCATGGCGCACATTCAGGAGAGCCATCAGGGCGATGCCTCGCTGCAAATTTCCCCGCAGGAGCTCGATCAGCTCCGCCGCCGCAAGCCCGACGTCATCCTGCTCGACGTGCGCACCCGTGAGGAGCACGATGCTGTGAAGCTCCCCGGCGCCCGTCTGCTCACGCAGGAACTCGTGCAGGAGATCTTCACCAGCGGCGACAAGACGACGCCCATCGTTCTCTACGACCACACCGGCTCACGCTCGCTGGATGCCGCCGCCTACTTCATCGGCCACGGCTTTGCGGAGACGAAATGCCTCTCCGGCGGCATCGACGCCTACAGCCAGGAGATTGATCCAAGCCTGCCGCGCTATCGTATCGAAATCGAAGACTGACGCACCATGGACGAAGCCGCCCTCCAACAAGCCCTGACCGACACGCAAAACCTCGGTGAAATGCCCGACGCCGATGCCGTGGGTACCGTCGGCAGTCCGGACTGCGGCGACATGGTTCGCCTGTGGATCAAATACAAAGACAAGGACGGCCAGAAGGTCATCGACAAGGCCAGTTTCCAGAGCTTCGGCTGCCAGACCGCCATCGCCGTCGCCAGCATCGCCACCGAACTGATTCGTGGCAAAACGAAGGAGGAGGCGCTCTCCATGTCCGCCGAAGAACTCAGCAAACCGCTCGGCCCGCTGCCGCCCATGAAGATCCACTGCGGTCAGATGGTCGAAGGCGCGCTGCGTGCCGCGCTCGAAGCCGAAAGCAAAGAACTGAAAGCAGAAAGTGGAAATTTTAGCCAGCCGCCCGACCAGTCCGGCACGCTTGCCGATGCCTTGAACCTCGCCGGCAAAACCCAGGGCAAAATCAAGATCGTTCTCACCAGCTAGTTTCTCATTTCTCCATTTTCCATTTCTAATTTTCTTCCCATGCACTCCTCCCTCGAACTCAAACGCGAAGTCGATGCCGTCCAGATTCCCAGCGGCGATCTCATCAAGCTGCCCATGGGAATGAAGGTCATTATCACCCAGTCCCTCGGCGGCACCTACACGGTGGCGACGGACTTCGGACTCGCCCGCATTCAGGCCGGAGATGTCGATGCGCTGGGCATTGATCCCGACGCCGCCAAGAAGGAGCAGGACGGCACCTCCTCCAACATCCCCTCAGACATCACCGATCTCGAAGGCCAGGTGTGGAACCAGCTCAAGAACGTCTATGACCCCGAAATCCCCGTCAACATCGTCGATCTCGGACTCGTCTATAACTGCAAGGTGGAAAGCGACGCTGAAGGCAAAAACAAAGCCCTCGTCAAGATGACCCTCACCGCTCCCGGCTGCGGCATGGGGCCCACCATCGCCGCTGATGCGCAGAGCCGCATCATGACCATCGAGGAGATGGACGATGCCGCCGTCGAGCTCGTCTGGGATCCCGCGTGGAACCAGGGCATGATCAGTGTCGAGGGCAAGATGAAGCTCGGCATGATCTGAGGCCGCCTGTTCCAAAGGTGGTGCGAAAGGTCGGATTGTCGTGTCCGTCCGGCACGGTGTCCTGTCACCATTCGATCTGAGTACGCACGTCTTCTGGCGCTCATGGCTTCACGCCAGCGGCGTGAAGCGAAATGGCGGACAGGGAGGGATTCGAACCCTCGGTACCGGATTAGGGTACACACGCTTTCCAGGCGTGCTCATTAGACCACTCTGACACCTGTCCAAAAATGTCTCCTCCGAAAAGGAGAGCGCGGATAGTGGCGCG
>DAORHS010000321.1:0-5750 GCA_035438165.1 Prosthecobacter sp. | reverse complement strand
CTTCTCCACCAGGTCGCGTGCCCGTCCAGCGACTTCAGGCGGCAGTTCGTTGACCATGTTCACATCAGCCGCCAGCGATGTGGCCCAGCGGCTCCAAAAATCCGCCAGCACAGTGACCTGCTGCACGCTGCCCTGATGCAGCAGACCGAGTTTCCCGCGCCGCTGCCCTGCCCCGGCGATCTTGACCTTGCCGCGCACAACGTCATGCAAGGCAGGCGCCACAAAGCAGAACGCGTTTTCGATCAAGTCTTCCGGCCCGGCGAGACGACAGCCTGAAAAACCCGCCGTCACCAGTGCGGAGGCCAGCGTGTCGTGAATCAGGCGGTAGCTCTCCAGCGGACGTGTCTCTGCCCACGGATGGACGCCGGGCACGATCACGGAATACGTCTCGTCATTCTCGTGCAGCACCACGCCGCCGCCGGTCCACCGCCGCATCACCGGCCATTCAGGAAGCGACGAGCCGAGCTTTGCGAGATTCTGCGCGTAGCCCACCGTCACCGTGGGCCGGTCCCAGTCGTAAACCCGCAGCACCGGCCGGTCGGAAAGTTCCAGCCAGGCCTGGTCCACAGCCATGTTCCAGGCTCCGTCATGCGGAAACACATCCAAATGCAGTGTCAGGCGGTCAAAAAGGGTCATTTCTTGCTCAGTCCAAGATGCCGCGTGTTTTTGAGCTTGCACCTTCGATGTGGAGTCCGTTCAATATCAACAACGAACCCGCACCTCCATGTCAGCTCCCATCACCGAACTTCAAAAGCAGGTCACTGAGCAGCCGGGCAACTGGCAGGCCCGTCTCGCCTTGGCGGATGCTCTCGTCGAAGGCGGCCGTGGGGACATGGCGGCCATGATCGTTTCTCTCGCCCCCTTCCCTCCGCCTACCTCTGACGAACTCATCAAGGCCGGACGTCATCTCCTGCTCATTCACCCGCAGACCGCCCTGCAATATGCCACCCAGGCCATGCTGGCGGACGAGATGAACGCCCAGGCCGCCCTGCTCGCCGCCGAAGCCTGCCGTGTCTTGGGAGACGCGGACGAGGCGGAAAAACACTACCTCGTCGCCGTCGAGCTCGACCCCTCGCTCGAACCTCAAGTCGCGGAGTTAAACGAATGGATCCATGGCAACACCACGAGCTTTGTCTCAAAGGCCACTGTTCCCGTCAATGTCCGGCCGTTGCGGCAGGGAGCGGAACTGCCACCGCCCACATCAGAAGAAGCCTTCGCTGTGGCGATCGTGGATGACGATGATGATGCCGCGCCGGTGACCGCCGTCGGCCTGCCGGCACCGAGCCTGGTGTCCATGCCCGCTCCGGATATTGCCGAGCCGGTTTATACCACAGTCACCTCAAACCAGGATGCGGACATTATCGACGCACGTCCGCAACAACGCCGTCTTCTCGGCCCCAAACTCGCCGCGGCTGCGGCGGCCCTCATGGTTCACCTGGGCTTGTTCTTCCTCCTCGGCCTCATCATGATTGTGCTGCCGGAGCCTCCGTCGGCTGAAATCACCGCCACCTCCGCCGTTGAACAGGAGCAGGAGAAACCGGAGACGAAAAAGATCGTTGTCCCCCAGCCCACGCCAGCCACCGCGGCCGTCGCCCGCCCCACCACCTCGGCGATGACCGCCGCGGGCGTCTCCGCCATTTCGCTGCCAGACTTTGATGTCAAAGCGCCCGCCGAGGCCGTGGCCGAAGTCGCCACCACCGACCTCGGTTCGAGTTTCTCCATGGCCTTCCAGCCCAAGGGAACCGTGCAGGTCAATTTCTTCGGCATCAAATCGAAGGGACGCCGCATCGCCTTCCTCATCGAAGCCGAGCGCTACATGCTCACGGACCCGAAAGGCGGCATCCCCGCCTATCAGATCGTGAAGGAGGAAATCGCCAGCATGATCGGCAAGTTCGGCGTCAGCACCTCCTTCAATGTGCTCATGTTCGACCACTTCCATCTCTCCGCCTTCAGCGAGAAACTCGTCCCCGGCACCACGGCCAACGTGGACAAGATGCGCGACTGGCTCTACCCCGTGAACCGCGAGTTCGAAAAGATCGGCCTCGCTGCCATCAACTATCCGCGCCTCAAGGCCGCCCAGGAGATCGAACCCGTCCGCAACCGCCTGCTGCAGGGCTACATGCTCGCCATCCAGTATGCGCTCGAAAGCGATGTGGACACCGTCTTCATCATCACCAGCGGCTGGCGTCACATGGCGCGCTACGAGACCAAGGAGGAACTGGCCGAGTACCTCAAGGAAATGCGCTGGACGGAGAAGAATGAAAAAGAATGGCAGGCGGCCGTGGTGAAGGCCACCGCCTGGCTCAAGGAGGAAAACGACAAGCGCAAGGCCAAGGGCATCCCCCAGCGTGTCATCCGCAGCATCCACGAAATCATCGCCGAGCTGAACATCAATGTCCGCCACAAGCCCGGTCCGAACATCGACGCTGAAGAGCGCGAGAAGCAGATCCTCAACGCCATCCGCATCATCTATTCCAGCCAGGGCAAGACCAAGCCGCAGATCAACTTCGTCCTCTTCGTCGGCAAGGACGAAAAGAACATCCCCATGGAGGATCACTTTGACAACATCGCCTCCCGCGCCCGCGGCGGCAAAGTCCGCGTCCTCCAGGGCATGGCGGCCCTGAAGAACGTGACCGGCAAGTAGGGCTCAGGACACCACCAAGGTCACTTGAGATCACTTCGACTGTGAACAAGGTTTTCATGGCTGGTGTGCCTCACCTTGAGCAGTGCAGCGCGACGGCGCGACAGGGTGTCATCCCACCGCGCCGTTTGCCGCATGCTCAGAGCTTCAGGCTTCTCAGCCGCAGCGCGTTCGCGATGACGGACACGGAACTCAAACTCATGGCCGCACCGGCGATCATCGGGCTGAGCAGCACGCCGAGCCACGGGTACAGGACACCGGCAGCGATGGGGATGCCGAGCGCGTTGTAGAGGAAGGCGAAGAGCAGGTTCTGCCGGATGTTCCGCATCATCGCACGGCCAAGCTGAATGGCATGGACGATGCCGCGCAGATCACCGCGCACGAGCGTGACCGGCGCGGTTTCCATCGCGATGTCTGTGCCGGTGCCCATGGCGATGCCGACATCGGCCTCCGCCAAAGCGGGCGCGTCATTGATGCCATCGCCCGCCATGCCGACGACTGCGCCGGGGCGTTTCATCGAGGCGATGAAGGTATGCTTCTCCTGCGGTGTGACGCCAGCGTGGAAGCGCTCGATGCCCAGCGTGGTCGCGATGCGCTTGGCCGTGCGTTCATTGTCGCCTGTGAGCATGACCACAGAGATGCCGAGCGCACGAAGTTGAGCCAGCGCTTCGGGCGTGGTCTCCTTGATCGGATCACTGACGACGATGACAGCGGCCGCCTGACGATCCACGGCAAGGAAGATGGCCGACTTGCCTTCGCTTTGATGCGGTGTCGCGAGCGCTTCGAGTGCCGCGATGTTTTCGATGCCTTGCTCGCGCAGGAAGTCGGCCTTGCCCACCATCACCGCTTTGCCATCCACCTTGCCGCTGACTCCCGCAGCGGGCGTGGCCTGAAAGTCGGGCACGTCGGGCAAGGCGAGCTTCTTTTTCTCCGCTGCCTGGATGACGGCATAGGCCAGCGGATGCTCGCTGTGACGCTCCAAGGCTGCGGCAAAACGAAGCGCGTCGTCGATGCTGAGATGGCTCTGCGGCGAGAGGAGAACCTCGGTCACTTCGGGTTTGCCGAGCGTGAGTGTGCCGGTCTTGTCCACGGCCAGCGTGTTCAACGTGGCCAGTTTCTCGATGGCCTCCGCCTGACGGATCAGCACACCCATCTTAGCTCCGCGACCGATGCCGACCATCACGCTCATCGGCGTGGCAAGGCCCAGCGCACACGGACAGGCGATGATCAAAACAGCGACGGCATTGGCGATGGCATACGCCAGCGACGGCTCAGGCCCGAGCCACAACCACAGCCCAAAGGTCACCGCCGCCGCGACCAGCACGGCGGGCACAAACCACGCCGCCACTTTATCCGCCAGCGCCTGGATCGGCGCACGACTGCGCTGTGCCTGACCCACAAGCTGGACGATCTGCGCCAGCATCGTGTCCGCGCCCACGCGCTCGGCCTGCACCATCAGACTGCCGTGTTGATTCAGCGTGCCGCCCGTCACCTGGGCTCCGGCAGATTTCTCCACGGGATCGGGTTCGCCGGTGAGCATGGATTCATCCACATGGCTGCTACCCTCGATCACCACACCATCGACGGGAATCTTTTCGCCAGGACGCACGCGCAGACGCTGGCCGACCTGCACGGCATCGAGCGCCACATCCACATCGCCCTCGGCTGTGACGAGTCGCGCTGTCTTGGGCTGGAGGCCGAGCAGTTCCTGGATTGCACTGCCAGTGCGTGCCCGCGCTCTCAGCTCCAGTACCTGACCGAGCAGCACCAGCACGATGATCACCGCCGCAGCTTCAAAGTAGAGCGGAACGCTGCCGTGCGCATCACCCAATGATTTCGGAAACCAACCCGGCGCCAGCATGGCCGCAACACTGAAGGCAAAGGCCGATCCGACACCCAGCGCGATCAGCGTGAACATGTTCATGCTGCGATGCAGCAACGACTGCCACGCCCGCACAAAGAACGGCCATCCGGCCCACAGCACCACCGGCGTCGCGAACGCAAACTGCATCCAGCGCGTCGCCACACCATTCGCCCATTCCGCATGACTCCACGCAGGCACGATATGCGCCATCGCCGTGACAAACACCGGCAGTGTCAGCAGCGCGCTCCACTTGAACCGCCGCGTCATGTCGCGCAGCTCGGCATCATCGTCCGCATCATCGGTTTCCGTCGCCGTCATCGGCTCCAGGGCCATGCCGCACTTCGGACAAGTGCCGGGATGATCCTGCTGCACTTCGGGATGCATCGGGCAGGTGTAGATCGTCTTCGCGGCTGGTTTCCAGGCCGGGTTGCGCTCCAAGGCCATGCCGCACTTCGGACACGCGCCCGGCTTGTCCGACTCCACGCCCGGGCACATCGGGCAGAAATACTTGGCCGAGGTTGGCGGCTTCACGGCTTCATCATGCGAGTGATGATCATGCTGACAGCAGCTTGGCTTGGCGGGTTGATGAGCCGTGTGGCAGCAAGAGGCCGGAGCCTGAGATTCGTGCGAGTGAGTTTTCATGATGTTAATGGGTGATGATTTGAGGTGGAGCCTGAATGGCCCTTCATCCTGTGCCCACGCACGAGGTGTGAACTTGTTACGCGCTGGTTTGCCGTGTGTCTGTGCGTATCTTGGATTCGACTCCCCGCCTCATGTCCACCTCTCCACTCCTCCAGCATCTGGATGCCTTCATCGGCTTCGCCCGTTCCCGCACCGGCGATCCTGAACTCGCCGCCGATCTCGTGCAGGAATGCCTCATGAAGGCCCTGAAGGCCGACAACGTGCCCGAGGATGCCGAAGGCGTCGTCACCTGGTTCTACCGCGTGCTGCGCCATGCCATCATCGACGCGCATCGTCGTAAAACCACGCGGGATCAGGCCTTGGAAAAGCTCGTGCATGAGCTGCCGGAGGCATTGGAGCCCGAGGACGAAAAAACGCTCTGCCAGTGTGTGATGAAACTCCTGCCCGCGCTGCCGGAGGCGGATGCCGAACTGCTTCGCCGCATCGACCTCGGCGGTGAATCCGCCACCGAGATCGCGAAGGCGACGAAGCAACGCGTGAACACACTCAACGTCCGCCTGCTCCGTGCCCGCCGCAAATTGCGCGAGCAGGTGGAGCGCGTCT
>DAORHS010000320.1:0-5751 GCA_035438165.1 Prosthecobacter sp. | reverse complement strand
GGGCGACCGCGAGCTTGATTCCGGTCTCATAACCGCTCCACATCGGCTCCTTCGGAATGCCCGGCTTCAAACCCGAAGTATGCGTCAACAGGTACCGGATCGTGATTCCAGGCCGCATCTCGGGAAGGTAGCGCTTCACCTCCGCTTCCAGCTCGATTTTGCCCTGCTCCATCAGGATCAACACGCTCGGCAGCGTCGCCACCACCTTCGTCAACGAGGCGGCATCGAAGATCGTATCCTCCGTCATCGCCTCCTTCGTCGGAACGAGAGCACGCAGGCTTTCGACCATTGTCATCTTCTTGTCCCCGCTCTCGATGTGCAGCACCGCGCCCTGCGGATTGCCTTTCGCCACCGCTTTGCGCACGACTTCGCGCACCGGCTCGAAGTCGTCCGCGTGAGCGGAGCGATCCAGCAATGGTAAAATGATGAGGGGTAAAATGATGCGGATCATAGGCGGTGAATCAGATCAAAAGATCGGAACTCCATCACCCATTATTTTACCCGCCATCATTTTACCTTTTTCTTCTTCGCCGCCGGTTTGCCGGCCTTCGAGCCCTGGAAGCCGAGATCGTCGGCCACGATGAGCAGCACGTTGCGTTTGGCGGCAAAGGCAGGAGCCGAGACGCGCAGGGCAAAAAGAAGCGAAAGAAACGTGCGCATGAGCATGATGAGAGAGCGACCCCAAACGACCGCATTTTCTCCATGTTTCACTTCAAGCTTGCAACTTCCCTGATCCTCCGTCATGCCCGTGGCATGAAGCGTTCTCTTCTCCTGCTCCCCCTCCTTTTGACCCAATGCGGTGACGAACCGAAGAAAGCTGACGCGGCTCCTCCTGCGAAGGCCGTGGCGGAAGAAAAGCCGAAGACTGCCGACGCAAAGCCCGCAGCGGCGGCACCTGCGCCTGACAAG
Source organism: Prosthecobacter sp. (assembly GCA_035438165.1). Lineage (GTDB taxonomy): Bacteria > Verrucomicrobiota > Verrucomicrobiia > Verrucomicrobiales > Verrucomicrobiaceae > Prosthecobacter. The sequence goes on along the minus strand of DAORHS010000320.1, from coordinate 4,842 downwards.
ACTGAACCGAAAAAGGTCTATTGGACGCAGGAGATGATGCACACGGAGATCAAGTATCACAATCCGGGCTACGAGGGGAATGCGCAGTTCAACATCGAAGGCGGCAACGTGATCGCGCTGAGCCTGCGCGGGGCGAAGATCGAGAATGTGAAATTCCTGCAGCACATCGAGCCGCTGGCGCTCGATTTGAGCGAGACGTCGATCACCGACCTGCGGCCGATGCAGGGAAAGAAGCTCGTCGAGCTGTATTTGGAGGACACAAAGGTGCGCGACCTTTCGCCGATCCGCGGCATGCCGCTGGAGAAGCTGTATCTGAGCCGCACGCCGGTGGAGAATCTGAGCGCGCTGGAAGGCATGCCGCTGGTGGAGTTGAATGCCGTCGGCTGTCCGATTGGCGACATCTCCGGCATCGCTCATTGCCCGATTCAGATGCTCTGGCTCACGGATTGTCCGGTGGAAAACATCAGCGCGCTCAAAACGGTGCCGCTGGTCAGCGTGACGCTGCACCGCACCAAGGTGAAAGACCTGTCGCCGCTCAGCGGCACGGCCTTGCAACGCCTGCACATCGCCGAGACGCCGGTGACGGATCTGTCACCCCTCAAAGGTATGCGGCTCACGCGCCTCGTCTTCACCCCGGCGAACATTACGGCGGGCATTGATGTAGCCAAATCACTCCCCCTGCAGGAGATCGGCACGCGGTTTGACGACCAGGGCAAGGATCTGCAGCCGCCGAACAGTTTTTGGCCGGCTTATGACGCGGCGGTCCAGGCGAAACCCAAGCCTTAAGAAATTCCAAGAATTATCTTGTCGCCGGAGCCATCCCCCTGCCACAATCAAAGCGAATTCCATGAAAGAGTTTGCTTACATTCATGACGAGAAGCACAGCCCGTCGCCTCTGCGCGCGGTGCCGGCTCTCGCCAGTTTTAGCGATGACCAGCTTGATGATGTGTTGAACTCCAGCAGCCTGCTTCAGTGCGAGCCGGGCGATCACATCATCAAGGAGGGCAGCATCGACTCCCGCATCTACGTCCTGCTCAGTGGTGAGCTGGAGGTGCGGGTCGGCAGCAAGAAAGTGGCTGCCATCACCCGCATCGGGGAGGTTTTTGGCGAGCTGGCGCTCGTGAATCATGACAGGCGCCTCGCCTCCGTCATCGCCTCCACGAAGGCCGTGTGCCTCGCGGTGGACCAAAAGTTTCTCCAGGACATCCATCCGCGCGAGGAGGATCCCGATTTTCACGCGGCGCTCTACGAATTCGTGGCGCGCCTCGTCGTGCGCAAACTGGAGGCCACCTCCAGGCGCCTGGCCGAGGTGGAAAAGGAACTGCGTCTGGCAAATGAAGCCCTGGCGCATGTCAAGGCTGCCAGCGCTGACAAAGCGCAGCTCAAGCGTCCGGTGAAACGCGTCGCAACGGTGGCCCGGAAGCCGACGCGCGTGAGATAACGGTCGATTTCATCCGGCTCCGCCGCCGATCGTGATCCGTTTCGCGGGGATCGGCGACTCGATGATGCCGAGCTCAGTTTCCTGCTTCAAACGAAGCTGGCCGCAGGCGGCGGCGATGTCGTGGCCTTTTTCACGACGCAGCGTGGCGGTGACACCGGCGTTCGTGAGCACGGCGAGGAAGGCGTCCTGGCGTTCTTCGCTTGGTCTCACCCACTCCAGGCCATCGACGGTGTTGTAGGGGATGAGGTTGACCTTGGCGTTCGCCGTGCGGGCGCGTTTCGCCAGTGCATGGGCCTGTTGAATACTGTCGTTCACCTCGGCGATGAGGATGAACTCGAAGGTGAGGAACTGCTTCCGCTTTTGATTCCAATAGTCGAGCGCTTCGAAGAGTTCGGCGAGGTTATGCTTGCGGTTCACCGGCATGATTTTTTCGCGAACCTCGTCGGTGGCACCGTGCAGCGAGATGGCGAGGCGGATTTGCAGCGGGAAATCGGCGAGCTTTTTGATCTGCGGGGCGAGCCCGCTCGTGCTGACGGTCATGTGCCGTGCGCCGATGCCGACGCCCCACTCGGCGTTGAGGATCTCGATGGCCTTGGTGACGTTCGAGTAGTTCGCGAGCGGCTCGCCCATGCCCATGAAGACGAGATTGTCCACGCGCTCGCCCGCATAGGCCTCGACCTGCACGATCTGTTCGACGATCTCACCCGCGGTCAAATTGCGCGCGAAGCCGGCGAGGCCGCTGGCGCAGAATTTGCAGTCGTAGGCGCAGCCGACCTGGCTGGAGACACAGAGCGTGCGGCGGTCGGATTTTCCACCGTAGAGCGCGGGATTGGCCGGAATGAGCACGGTTTCGACATAGCGGCCGTCGTGCAGCTTGAGCAGGAATTTGCGCGTCGTGTCGGCGGAGCCGGTCACTTTGGCGATGCTCATCGAACGTGTGACGAACCGCGTGGCGAGCGCTTCGCGCGTCGCTTTCGGCAGATTGGTCATTTCGTCGAAGCTGGCGGCGCGTTTGGCAAACATCCACTCCACGAGCTGCTTCGCCCGAAACGCGGGCTGGCCGAGCTCCGCGAAAACGGCGGCAATCTCCTCCGGCTTCATGCCGAGGAGAGGCTGGGGTACTGGGGCGGAAATCATGGGGGGTGTCACAGTGGCCGCGAATTGGTGATTTGAAATTTCAAATCGTCGCTCAACACCACTTACGGCTGCTTCTCCTGCTCACGGAACTGCGTGGGGGTGAGCTTGGTCATCTTCTTGAAGTCCTTGGAGAAGAAGAACTGGTCGTGATAGCCGACCTGCCGGGCGATTTCTTTGACGGGGTCGTCAGACTCGATGAGCCGGCGTTTCGCCTGATTGATGCGTTCGCGGCGCAGCCAGTCGATGGGACTGGTGCCGATGGCGGCCTTGAACTGGCGGCTGAAATGGCTTTCGCTCATGCCGCTGAGCTGGGCGAGTTCGACAACGCGCATGGGCAGGTGGAAGTAGAGCCGCATGCGTTCGAGCGCCTTGGACACAGCCGTGGGAAGCTCCGGCTGCACGAGACCCGGCTCGGAAAGGCGCACATGGAATGCCAGGCCGATGATGGCGGCGACGGCGGCACTGGCGAGCGCGGCATCGCTGGGGCGCGTGCCGCTCATGTAATGAAACGCACGCTCAAATTCCTGCGTGACGGCCTGTTCATTGATGCCTTCGAGCACGGGCTGCGAGCGCACCTGCAGCAGTTCGGCGATGCGGTCCAGTGAGCGGCCCTCAATGCGCATCCAGTACAGCTCCCAAGGATCCCTTTTTGCAGCCCCGTAGAGATGCGGGTGGTGGCAGTTCACCCACACGAGCGCCCCCGGCCCGACCTCGTGCCGCTTGCCCGCCACCTGCACCCAGCCGCCGCCTTTGAGGCAGAGGATCAGCTCATGGCCGGGATAAGTCTCGCGTTCGATGCGGTGCTCGAACCCTGCCTGAAGATGCCCGGCCCTGACCACCGAATAAAACAAATCGCGCTGCCAGTCTGCGGGAGTGGCATAAAGATTCCTCAGGAAGGCGGTTTCCTGGAACAGCGTGGACATGAACGGATAATACATTCCATGCCCGCAGGCTGTCGAGCCCGGATTTTCAAGGGGAGGGCGATGCGGGGGAAAATCCTTTTGCAGCAGGGGGCGCAACACGGCATAATCACTGCCCGCTGCGCAATCCACATCCCCGCACAGCCTGTTCTCCATCCATCATGCCCACCTACGATTACGAATGCCAGACCTGCGGTCACCAGTTCGAGGCCAAACAGTCCATGAAGGATCCGCATCTCACCGACTGCCCAAAGGAGGGCTGTCCCGGCCCGATCAAGCGCAAGATCGGCCTCGGTGCCGGTTTGATCTTCAAAGGCTCCGGCTTCTACATCACGGACTACCGCAGTGATTCCTACAAGGCTGCGGCGAAAAAAGATTCGGAGGGCAGTTCGTCATCAAGCACGCCGGCGACGCCTGCCAGTGCAGCGCCCGCTGCCGCAAGTCCCGCCCCTGCCAAGACAGGAACGGCGGCCTGATCCTGCCCTCATTATCCACCCCTCCTGCCGCCGTGATTCGTCCCCTTCTTCTGACACTGCGGCTGCTGCTGGTCAGTGCGCTTGCGGGTGCGGCCTGGGTGGCGCATCGGCCCGCGGATCTCCCTGTCCCATCTCAGACCGGCGCGGTTAAAAACGATGACATGCTCGACATGCTGCGTCAGACGGCGATCAAACGCGCGTCGGTGATGGAGATCAGCGAAGGGGAGGTCAACCGCCATCTCAAAGCGATGCTCACGGGGAAGGTCGCGAGCATGTTTGGCGGCTGGGCGGCCTTTGAGGGCGCACGCGTCGATCTGGAGCCGGACAGCGCACGGCTTTTCCTCGTCTGGAATCTCAAAGGTCACATCCGCACCGCCAGTGTCGATCTCGCCATCAGCCGTGACGAGGACCATTTTCATGTCGAGCTGCTGCGTGGTGCCTATGGGCATCTTCGAATGCCGCGTGGCATGATGCGGCCGCTCTACCCGGCGCTGAGAGCGGTGGCGGACGCGCTCGATCCCGAGATCCGGGCGCTGTTTCAGATGACGAAGATCACCATCGCCAAGGACAAGCTTGTACTCGACCCCCGCTTCCCTCCCGCATGAACCGCCGTTCTCCATTCGCTCAGGTGGGCGCGCTGATGTTTCTCTGCACCGCGCTGCTGGTTGTAGCACAGACGCCTGCGCCTCCGGTTCCGCCGCTGACAAAAGAACAGAAGGAAGCCGCTGCCGCCATTGAGGCACCGAAGACCTCCGTCTCTCCTCCATTGCCTGGTCAGTTGCAGGGCGGCACGCCGGCCGCACCCGTTAGGCCGGCTCCGAGCCCCGCTCCCTCACCTGCGACAGCCCCGGATGCTTCCGCCGGCAAA
>DAORHS010000319.1:0-5761 GCA_035438165.1 Prosthecobacter sp. | reverse complement strand
GTCCTCGCTGGAAGAAGGAGTTTTACGACATCATGATCGCCGTCACAGCGTCTTCTCCGGCGGACTGGCCGCAGCGCGCAAAAAAGGTCAAAGGCCGTCTCAGTGATGCACAGCGGGATCAGATCGACAAGCTCTGCGCCCATCGCGAAAAAGTGGCGCAGGATCTCGAAATCGAGCCTTCTTTGCTGGGTTCACGTGGCACCATTGAAGAACTCGTGATCGACGGCGACCCTGCCAGTCACCTCATGAACTGGCAGCATGATCTTCTCGCGCGTGGTTTGGAGCAGATCCTCCGGGCTTCGTGATCAATCTGACGTCCCTATTTTTGCTTCAGCCAGTCAGGCAGCACAATGTCCGCACTTTTGACGGGAGCCGTGTCGCCCTTCCAGACAAAGCCGGCCGTTTCAAAGCTCTCGTGATGCTCGCGCAGAAAGGCCAGCAAGCGGTGGCCCATCTGCTGGTTCGGTGAATCACGACGCACCGCGAAGGGCTGCACCGCCTTGGACTTGTCCGCAGGCAGGGGCACGGCGTCGAAATGCGCCGGATCGTTGTGAATGTTGATGCCATACACCACGGCGGCATCGAGCGAGCCGGTGCGCATCTGATTGACCAGGAAATCGGCCGTGGGCACTTGTGATGAGGCGTTCTTGCTAACGCTCTCCCACAAGTTCATGGACTTCAGCATCGACCGTGTCAGAAACCCCAGCGTGGACTGTTCCGCATTGCACAAGCCCACACGCAGGCCGGGACGTGCCAGATCCGCGAGCGTGCGAATGTTCTGCGGATTGCCCTTGGGCACGGCGATCACGATCTCCGCCTCCGTCAGCATGACGGCTTCGGGAAACTGCTCGGCCACTGGCGGCACGAAGCACACATCGCAGGCGTAGTAAACGTCGGGGAACTTGGGGTTGCTGCTGTCTCCCATGGTCTTCATCGTGGCGCACAGGATGCCGCAGCCGTTGAAGACGGTTGTCATCGTGATGCCTTCGCGCGTGGCGAACTGCTGCAGCAGCTTTTCGATGGCCGGTCGGTTCACGCCGCCGCTGTAGATGATCAAATCCGGCCTGGCCGCCCACTTGTCTCCCGGGACGCTTTTGAAGCCATGTTTTTCGAAGACGCTTCCTCCTTTTTCAGGGGCGGCCAGGTAGCGGGCAAAGCGCATCGCGTCCGATGACTGGGTGCAGGAGGCGAGCAAGGCGGCTGTGGCAAATTCTTCGTGCTGCGCCAGTTCCGGCACCGGTACAATCTCTAGCCCGCTGAACTGTGGCACCGTTGCGTCCCACACGATCACCGCATCCACCGCGCCCAAAGAGAGATCGGCCGCGATCTCCGTCACGGTCGGCTTCATCACGGCGGCTTTGGCTGCCAGCGCATCCCATTCGTTGCCGAGCAGGCGTTTCGTCACTTTTCCGCAGCTTGCCGCCTCTGGGTTGGGCAGCGCCAGTTTGATGCCGTCCTGCTTCAGCGCCGCCAGACTGGTGATCTTCTTTGGGTTTCCCTTCGCCACGGCCAGCACCGGTTTCTGTTTCACCAGCGGGAACTCCTCGCGGGTCACCCCCAGTTTCTTCGCATCTGCCAGAGCACCGTCATCCGCAGCGATGAACAGATCTCCCTGCTTGGCGATTTTGAGCTGGCTCAGCAAGGTGCCGGTTCCGCCATACTGAAGCCGTACTTCGCTCCCGGTTTCCTTTTGATACGCGGTGGCGATCTCCTCGACCGGCCTCTTGATGCCGGCGGCGCAGAAGACCATGAGCGGCGTCGAGCCGCTCTTGGCGGGCTTCAAAGCAACCCAGGAGGCCCCGGCAAGGGCGGCCAGGCAGAGGAGGATGGCGGCTTTCTTCATCATGACGAACGATGAACGCGCCAGACCGCCTCCATCGCGCATTTTTATGCGATCAATTTGTCGATCGCCTTCCCGCCGATCTGGGAGAGCTGCTTGAAGCGGCCTGCGTGGTAAAAGGTGAGTTTGTTGTCATCCAGCCCGAGCAATCGCAGCAGCGTGACGTGCAGATCGCGCACATGGCGCACTTCCTCGATCGCCTCCATGCCTCGGTCGTCCGTGGAACCGATCGTATGGCCCGCCTTGCAACCGCCGCCGGCCATCCAGACGGTCATTGCCTTTGGATTGTGATCGCGGCCGTAGGCGGTGCCGCCGCGCACGCCGTTGTCCGGTGTGCGGCCAAACTCTCCGCACCAAACGATCAGCGTGTCATCCAGCAGGCCGCGCTGCTTCAAATCGGTGATCAGCGCCGCGATGGGCTGGTCCACACCACGAATCAGATTGCCGTGGGCGCGCTCGATGTAGTCGTGGCTGTCCCATGTGCCGTTGTAGAGCTGCACAAAGCGCACGCCTTTCTCGACAAGCTTGCGCGCCAGCAGGCACTTGCGACCAAACGCATCCGTCGCGTCTTTGCCGATGCCGTACATCTCCTTCGTCTTCGCGTCTTCTTGTTCGAGGTCGATCACCTCCGGTACCTCCATCTGCATGCGGAAGGCCAGCTCGTAGTTGTTCATGCGCGCCTTCAATTCGTCGTGCCAGGGATGATCTGCTGCGTGCTTGGCATCCAGTTTCGCCAGGAGATCCAGATTGGCCCGTTGATGCTCCGGCGTGATGCCTTGCGGCGGCTGGAGATCGAGAATCGGCGAGCCTTTGGAACGCAGCGCGGTGCCTTGAAACTGCGCTGGCAGATAACCATTGCCCCAGTTCGCGCTGCCGCCCTGCGGATAGCTGATCTCCGGCAGCACGATGAAGCCAGGCAGGTCTTGATTGACCGAGCCGAGCCCATACGTCACCCACGAACCGATGGCCGGGTCGCCGCCGAAGCGGTTGCCGCAGTTCATCTGATACATCGCCGTCGGGTGGTTCACCGAATCGACCTGGCAGCCGCGGAAAAAGCACATCTCGTCAGCCACCTTGCTCAAATGCTGCCACGGCTCGCTCATCCACGCGCCCGACTGACCATGCTGCGCGAACTTGAAGGGCGATCTCACATAGTAGCGCTTCCCGCTCTCCATCGCCGACTTCATCTTCCCTTCACGCGTGAACTCCTTGAGGTGCAGCTTTTCGAGCACGGGCTTCGGATCAAAACAGTCGATGTGGCTCGGCCCGCCTTCCATCATAAGGAAAATGCAGTTCTTCGCCTTCGCAGGAACCATCTGCGCCTTCGGTGCCAGCGGTCCTTTCTCCTCGGCCGCCAGCAATGAGGTCAATGCCACACTGCCCAGCGTGGTGCCCAGACCATAGACAAACTCACGCCGTGTCGGCTCATGCAGCGTGCGTGAACCCGCACAAGGAAAGAAGGGAGTGCTCATGGTTCAGTAGAGGTAGGCGAATTCGTTCGAATTCATGAGCACGAGGCACACATCGGCTAGCGCGCGTGTTTTCGCGTCGCAATCAGAGGGTTGCAGGTCGGGGACGAAGTCGGCGTAAGCGGGCAGCTTCTCCTGGAAGCTGAACTTCTCGCCCGTGTTCTCTTCCACTGCCTCGCGTTTCACGGTGAGCGGAGGTTGATACTTGGGAAAGGTAATCCGGGCCTGTTTGGCCTCCATTTGCCTCCAATGGGCCTCGCAGAGTGCTTTTTCATCCGCAGACGGCTTTCTGCCAAATGTGAGCTCAAAGACGCGTTCGATGGCATCCGCCGATGTCTCTTTCAAAACGCGGTTCGCCAGCGCCAGCGCTCGATCATAGCTCGCCTGGCCATTGAAGAGGCTGAAGACCTGCGGCGTCACCGTCGAGACATCGCGGGCCTCGCAGGAAAAATCCGGCGCGGGTTCGTTGAAGACTTCCATAAAAGGATCACGCAGGCCGCGGATCTTCAGCGCATACAGGCTTCGGCGATGTCGCTGTTCCGTCAGCGGATTCGGCACCCAGGCCGCCGCAAACGTGCCCATCACCATGCGCGGCTGCATCGCCACCTCGATGTTGATCTCCGGTCGGTTCGGAATGCCGCCGAGCGTCAGGTTCAACTCACCCGTGATGCTCAGCATCGCATCACGCAATTCCTCCGCCATCAACCGCCGCGGCTTGAAAACCGCGTAGCTTTTTTCAGCGTCTTCGCGACTCAACTTGGAACCTGAAACCTGAAACTCCGAACTCCGCCGGTAGGCGGCGCTCGTCATGATCAACCGATGCATCTCCTTGAGGCTCCACTGCTTCTCCACCAGCGTCGCGGCGAGGAAATCGAGCAGTTCGGGATACGTGGGTTTCTTGCCGGTGCTGCCGAAGTTGTTCGGATTCCCCGCGATGGCCTGGCCGAAGTGCCAGAGCCACAGCCGGTTCACAATGGTGCGCGTGGTGAGCGGATTGTCTTTGCTCGCGATCCAGTTGGCCAGCGCGGTGCGCCGTCCTTCAATCGCGTCAGGGAACTCCACCGTGTTCAAGATCGACAGGACGCCCGGCTTCACCGGCTTGGTCGGCGAAAATGGATCGCCGCCGCCGAGGATGGCGGTTTGTTCGAGTTCCCCGTTTGTCATGCGATCCTGCGGCATGCGCATGGGTGTCGTCACACTGGTGACCTGTGGCGTGCGCCCGTCATAAACGCTGAAGGCGAAAGGCTCGTAGCGATCCAGCTCCCACTTGAGCCGTTCCAGGCCTTTGCGTGCCACGCGCTCGTTGCCGAAGTCCACCGGCTCAAAGCCGACCAGTTTCGGCGGATACTGACCCTCGGGCAGTTTCTGCTTCTGCATCGCTCCACGGGCGACCTCGAAGACGCCGGTGAAACTGCGCGCCTTCCTCATTTGACCGCCGCCCTGCACAAATTTCCGCGCGTTGGCCACCGCCTTGTCCCACGCACTGCGGTCGAGCTTCTTCTCCGCGAACCACTTCTCTGCATTGGCGAGCATCTTTTCGTCGAGTCGTTCCAAAACGGCCAGGTGCTCGATCCGTCGTGCCTCCAGATACTTCTTCTCCTCGAAGCCGGAAGTGTTCTCCGACTTTAAAAAAGGCACGGGTCGTTCGGCGAGCTGTGTGGTGCCGAAGCAGGCCTGGATGGAGTAGTAATCATGCGTCGGCACCGGATCGAACTTGTGATCGTGGCAGCGCGCGCATTGAAGCGAGTGCGCGAGGAAGGTTTCGCCGACGCTGTTCGTCACGTCGTCGAGGAAACGCTGCCGCGCCACCTTCGCCACCTCCATGCCCGTGAGTTCCCACGGCCCCATGCGCAGAAAGCCGACTGCGATGAGCATCTCGGGATCGTTCGGCTTGATCTCATCGCCCGCGATCTGTTCCTTGATGAACTGATCATACGGCTTGTCCGCATTGAAGCTGCGCACGACATAATCACGGTAGCGCCAGGCATTGCCGCGCTCGTAGTCATTCGCGAAGCCGCTGCTGTCCGCGTAGCGCGCCACGTCCAGCCAATGCCGCGCCATGCGCTCGCCGTAGTGGGGGCTTTCCAGCAGGCGGTTGATGAGGCGCAGCCATGCGCCGGACCTGTCAGACGCGTCCGACCAGTCGGACTCAAACGCTGCAATCTCCTCCGGAGTTGGCGGCAGTCCGGTCAGATCAAACGTGGCGCGGCGGATGAGCGTGCGGGCATCCGCCTCCGTCGCAGGGCTCTTCACGGCGAGCAGCGCATCGATCGGATGTTCGTCATTCGTCATTCGGACTTCGGGTTTGCGGACGCTTTGATACCCCCATAATGCCTCCGGCTTGTAACGCCGGTTCGCCCACTCCGGTGACAAAGCGCCCGTCGTCTTCACCGTGATGCCGTCCTCAGCACTCCACTTTTCCGCATTGGCTTTGGCGATGGCATTCCGCTTC
>DAORHS010000318.1:0-5782 GCA_035438165.1 Prosthecobacter sp. | reverse complement strand
GCATGATGTTCAATCGTACCCAGTTGCCGCCGAGTTTCACCGTTTCTTTGGCTGGGTGGCGAAGAAGAGGGCGATGCCGAGGCAGGCGACGAGAAAAATGCCGAAAGTCACCAGCGTGAGCACCAGGTCGCGCGTGTCCTTGTTGGGAATGATGCCGAGCTTGTGGAAGTTCGTGAAGATCGTGGCTTCGAACTGGCGCTGCTTGTCGGTGTGCCGCGTAACGCTGCCGGTGGTGGTGGAGACATAGACGCGCGTGTCGAGTGCGTCGCCGGTGTCGAAGCGATACACCGGGAGGATGCGGAAGATGTTGAGGTACTCGGTGTTGAAGGCGGTGAGGAAGTCCGTCTTCTTCACGGCCGCTCCGGCGAGGAAGTTCTTCGCGATCTCGGCGGCGTAGGCCTCATCCATCGCGGGATCGAATTGGCCGTCGATCGCGCTGACGTACTGCGGTGCGCGGGAGGTCTTGGTGTAAATCTGATACCAGGGCTGGCCGCCGATGCCGCGCAGGTTGACGGCCTGCACTTCGGGATTGGGTTCGGTGAGCTTTGACACGGCTTCCGCGACGCTGAGCTTGATCGCATTCACGTCCATGCCGCCGCCAGACGGTTTCGCCTGCGGAGGCGGGGCCTGCGTGCGCGTCATGACGTTGTGGAGTACTCCGCTGCCGGAGGCAATGAGCACGGACACGCTGAAGGCGAGGCCGAGCCAGCGGTGGAGTTTGCGGATGAGCTTTGGATTCATGAGCGAAGGGCGAAGAGCAGAGGGCAAGGAGTCGGAAACGTAAAGCGGGGGCAAAGGGCGATGCGCATCGCTACGCCCTTCGCCCTTTGCTCTACGCAGCGGTGGAGCTGCCTACCACTTGAATTCGACGCCGCCGTAGAAGCTGCGGCCGTCGCCGGGAAGGAACACCGCCGGACCGCCGAGCGCGGGCACGCTGGCGTTTTGCACCACGCTGGTGGTCGGGCTGTAAACTTCATCGGTGAGATTGCGGGCCTCGATGAAGAAGGAAACGCCTTTCTTCGTGCGGTAGCCGATCTTCAGGCCCAGCAGCGCATACGGATCTGCGAAGGTCGTGCGCGCAAGGTCTGCCGCGTAACGGTGCGGCGACCATTCGACGTTCGGGCCGCAGTAGAAGCCGCAGGGATGCTGATAGAGCAGCTCGGCGCGGTAGTAGAACGGTGCGAAGCCGGGCATGAGGCGGTCGCCAAAGGTGGGATCGTCTTTGAAACGGAAGTCGTTCCAGAAGAAGTTCTGACGCAGGGTGACACGATCGAACTCTGTGTCGCTGGCGGTGGTGAGATTGCGCAGCAGGTCCATGCTGAGGCCGAATTCCACGCCTTGGTGGATGGTTTTGCCGGCGTTTGTGGTGGTGGTGGCGCCCACTCCCGGTACACCGAGGGCGAGCAGCTCGCGGTCCACCCAGGCGTAGTAATAGCTGAAGTCCCAGGAGACGCGGTCGCGGTTGCCACGCGTCCCTATTTCCAGCGTGGTGGCCTTCTGTGGCTGCAGCGGTAGGATGCCGCCGGCGCCAACAGGCACGGCCTCGCCAAAGGTGGGCGGCTCCAGGCTGCGGCTGGCGTTGAAGTAGATCTGCGTCTGCGGATCGATCTCATAGATCAGGCCTGCCTTCGGGCTGAAGCCGGTGTAGGCGATGCGGTCGGTGTTGTCCGGGCCAAAGACGGTCTGCTCGTTCAAGTCGCGGTTGGCGTAGAGCCATTGAAGTCCTGCGGTGAGGGAAAATTTCTCCGTGAGGTGAAGGACGTCGTTGAAGTACAGGGTGTAGTTGATGGCCTGAAGTTCGTAGTCCGCCACCTTCGCGCCGCGCTGGCCGCCGACATTGAGGAAGCGCTGGTCCTGCGTGTTGCCATACATGAAGCCGGTGCCGAGGGTGAGATCGTTCTCCAGACCAAACAGGTGGTTGTGCGCGTCGTAGCGCAGGTCGAAGCCGAGATCGTTGCTGAGCTGGTCGATGACCTGGAAGATCGGGTGGTCGAGGTCCTTCCAGCTCCAGAACGTGGAGAAGGTGAGGGACTGGTCGCCGTCCGAGTAGGTGAGCTTGTTGGCGAGGCGGAAGAGGCGGTAGTCGCGACGCTGTTTGCCAGCGAGGTTCGCCGCGGCGGCCTGCTGCGGATTGTTTTCCATCTGCGCCTTCGTCAGGTTGCCCGGCAGTTCGGACAAACTGTCCACCCAGGTGATGTAGAAACGGTTTTCGAGGTTCGGGCTGATCTTCGTGCCGATGTTGGCAAAGATGCGCAGGCTCTCCTGCTCGCTCCAGTCACGGAAGCCGTCCATGTGCGCGGCGGTGATGCTGGCATAGACGTCCGTGTTCCCGCTCACAAAGCCGGAGGAGATTTGCGCACGGCGGGTGTTGAAGCTGCCGATTTCAAAGCGGGCCTGGAATGGAGACGCGGTGTGACCGGTGTTGGAGATGAAGTTGATCGCACCGCCGAGCGTGGCCGCGCCGTACTGGAGCGCGTTCGCACCGCGATAGACCTCGGTGTACTGCGCCGCCATGGGCTCGACCGCCTGCATGTCGAATCCGCCATCGGCCAGATTCAGCGGCATGCCGTCCTGCATGAGCCACAGGCCGCGTCCGTGGAAGGTGCGCTGGATGCCGGAGCCGCGGATGGCGATGCGTGCCTCCTCCGCACCAAAGCGGCTCTGCACGAGCACGCCGGGAGCGTAGTCCAGCGCGTCCTTCAGCGTGGCCGCGCGGCCTGTTTTATACTGCTCGGCGTCGATGACGCTGACACCGCCAGGCACCGTCCTGGCGAGCTGTTCTTTTTTGACCTCAAGGCTTGGAACCGTGAGGGAAGGCGATTTTTTGTCCGCCGTGATGAGGACCTCTTTGAGTTCGGTTGATGATTTTTTCGTGGGTGCGGTCGTCTGCGCAAAGGCAGCGCCGGTCAGTGAGAGCAAAATGAGAAAAGGAAATGGTTTCATGAAAGTGAGATGGGGAGAAAGGCAGCCGCAGAATGGCGGCATGCACAGGGACGTGGGCCGGACGATGCGGTCCGGCGGTTTGAATGACCGAACTCGAAAGTTCGATCGACAGCCTCAAGCCAGCCCGCGTCGTGGCGGCGGCATCTCCGGTCTCTCGTTCCGTTTCACACTCTCTTCGCGAAACACCGCGAAGGACATCTCTTTGGCGGCAGGCGCGATCAGTTTGACGACTGCCACCAGCACTGCGTCCAGCTTCTTCAAGGACTGGCCCGCCTGCTGCGGTTGTTCGCGATTCGATTCCCGGCCTTCCTTCACCTTCAAGCACAACGCGCACGCGTGCTGACCATCGAAGGTCTTTTCCACCGCCTCGATCATCGCTCCCTCGCGTGCGAATGTGATCAACATCCCCGTCCACGCGATGCCCTGCAGCAGCGCCCAGTGCATGCCGAGCGAGAGGCACACGAGCAGCACGATCCCACGCTGCGCGAGACACAGGGAGGCATGGGTGGGCGCGTTGGGTGTCATGGACGGACGGCGAGTATGGGAGGCGGGTGTTTCAGTGTCAAGACAAGCGCGGGGCTACTTACCCCCGGCGAGCTTCAGGCTGCGCACGTCGTACATTTTGGCCTGCTCGCCGAGAGCTTTGACGCAGTCTTCGCGGGTGATTTTGGCGCTGGTGGCGGTGATTTCGAGGCGCGGCAGGCCGCCGTCCTTGGCGACCAGCACGGTGACGTTTTTCACGCCGGGGATCTTCTCCAGCGCGGTTTGCACATGATTGCTGCACGCGCTGCACATGACCCCGGCGACCTCGCCTTGATAGGTGAAGGTCACGGGTTCGCCGGCGATGCAGGACACGATGGTGAAAAGGCTGAGGATGAGGATGAGGATGTGTTTCATGATGTGGGATGCGTTTATGGTTCGGGGTGATCGAGGAGGCGCTGCACGTCGCGACTGAGTTGTTCAGTCATGAGCTCAGCGATCTCCGGTTGAGGGTGAAAGACGGAGTAGTAGCCGCGCACGCGGCCCTGGCGGTCGATGAGGACGAGGCGCAGATCGTGCTCGTAGAGGTCGAGCGGATTGACGCGTTTCTCCTCGGGAATGGGCTGCGGGGCCTGCAATTGCAGCTCATAGGTCATGTAGTCCCAGATTTTCTGCTGTTCGCCGCTGACGAACCACCAGGGATCACTGGGCTTCACGCCGACGCCTTCCGCGTAAGCCTTGAGAAAGCCGGGCGTGTCGCGTTCCGGAGCGACGGCGAGTGAGACGAGGTGAAAATCACTCCGCGTGCGATGCTCAGCATTGAGCTTCTGCATCTGCACCACCACGGCCGCGCAGCCGTGCGGGCAAACGGTGTAGAGACAGGCCATGACGGTGACTTTGCCGCGCAGCGCGGAAAGTTTCACCGCCTGTCCGCCGCGTTCGATGACTTCGAGGTCACCTTTGATCTGTGCCACCGCAGGCAGCGGCTTTGGCGGCAGCGCTTGATTGACCACACGCCCGAAAAAGAGACTGCCCGCAATGGCGAGGCCGATGCCAAGCACGATGCGCACCCAGGTGCCGGTGCTGATGCGATGGTCAGCACCGGCGGAGGTGTAGCGGATGCTCGGTGTGTTGGAATCCGATGGGAGATCGCTCATGGTATCACTCGACCGGGATTTTTTGCAGCTCGGCCTCGGTCCACATGGCGGCGCGGGCTTTCTCAGCTTCGCGGATGGCCGCGACCTGCTCAGGCGTGACGGCGCCGGCCTTGTTGCCAAAAGTTTGGCGCACATAGGTCAGCACATCGGCGATCTGTTTGTCGCTGAGCGCGGCTCCTTGCGGTGGCATCAGTGGCGCAGGCGTGGTGAAGGGTTTGCCTTTGATGGTGATGGGGCCGGTGACGCCGTGCAGCACCATGCGGATCATGCGGTCCGGCTTTTTTGCCGAGGCCCAGTCGGAACCCGCCAGTGGCGGGAACATGCCGGGCAAACCAAGGCCGGTGGGCTGATGGCAGGCGAAGCAGACCTGCATGTAAACCGTCTGGCCGCGGGAAATCGCATCCTGGGCCTGAGTGAAGGAGGTGAACAGCAATGACGCCAGAAGCGCCGGAAATCGAAATGATGATGGAATAAAAAACATAAGAATGGAGGGGGGACGTGAGAAATGGATGACTGCGGGGCGTGCACGTCCCGCATGGGCACGACGCGGCCGTTTTGAGCATGGAGAGGATGATGCACACGCGGCAGACGCACCGGCATCGACATGCCGGACGGCGCATGGACGCACGATGCGTCCGCGGTGCCTCAACCAACGAGATTTTAAACCACGCCGCGTCGTGGCGGCGGGACGGGCGGGCGCCATCCGCGCACAAGGGCCGTTTGCGTCACTTCTGTTGTGAAGATGACAAAGGGTGGCGGCGTGAGAACAGGCGGCTCGGAAAGGGAGAGCGCCAGCAGCAGTTTCTTCTGTGTCTCCTGCTGCTGTTGCGGGTCTTTTTTCTCCTTCTGCATGCCGAAGGCCACGGCACCGCAGAGCGAGCAGGGATGCTCCGCGTCGAAGGTCTGGCTCATCCCGGTGATCAGGGAGCCTTCGCGGACAGAATAGCTGACGATCATGCCCGCCCACGCGGCGGATTGCAGCACAACCCAGTGCAGCCCGATGGAAAACATCAGGGCGGCAACGATGAGGATGCGTGCGAGCTGGCGGAGCATGTCGGAGGGTTGGTCCCTTGATCGAAGGAGGCTCCGCAGGCGTTCGCGGAGCCTCCTGGAGATCAGGCGCGGTGGTTATTTGCCTTTGAATACGTCGTGACAGGCCTTGCAGTTGACGGCTTTTTTGAAGTCGCTGACGCCGGAGCTGT
>DAORHS010000317.1:0-5784 GCA_035438165.1 Prosthecobacter sp. | reverse complement strand
GGCAATGGTGTTGAAGCCGTTTTCAAGGCTTCGGCCTGCGGAGGATTGATGATGGCGGCGAACTGGTCGATGCCATACGCGCCAAGGTTCGACACGGTGATGGTACCACCGGCGAAGTCGTCGGGGCTGAGCTTTTTGTTCTTGGCCTTGCCGGCCAAATCTTTGACGCTCTGGCTGATTTCGAGCAGCGTTTTTTTCTCCGCCTGCTTGATGACGGGCGTGACGAGGCCGTCGTCGATGGCGATGGCGACGCTGAGGCCGACAGACTTGAATTTCACGATGGCATCGCCATCCCAGGCGGCATTGATCGCGGGCTGGGCCTGCGCGGCGCGGATGACGGACTTGAGAATGAAATCGTTGATGGTGTACTTGTTGCCGCCGTTCTTTTCCGCCGAGGCGTTGAGATGCGCGCGGAATTCCATGAGCGGGCCGGCATCGACTTCCATTTGAAGGTAGAAGTGCGGGATCTGCGTCTTCGACGCGAGCAGGCGCTCGGCGATGATGTTGCGCATGCTGCTGGTGACGACGCGTTCGTCTTCGGGGCCATAGGTAGGGCGAATCGCAGGCGTGGCGGCCACGCGGCTACCGGAACCGCCGACAGGAGCGTTTTCGACGTCTTCACGCACGATGCGGCCGCCAGGGCCGGAACCGACGAGTGTGGCAAGATCGACTCCACGTTCTGCCGCGACCTTTTTGGCGAGCGGGGAGGCTTTGACTCGAATGTTGGAGTTGCCGGCGGCGGCGCGGCTCCTGTGCTGCGGAGCCTGCGGAAGGCGCGGGCCTGCGCTCGCGGATTTGGTGGCGGAAGCGGCGGGCTTTTTCTCCGCAGCGGGTGCCGGAGCTGCTGTGGCCTGCGCCTTGGCGATGAGTTCGTCGAGATTGGCCGGCGCGGCCTCATCGTCTTCGAGAATGACGGCCAGAGGAGCGCCGAGCGGGACCTTGCCCCCAGGCATGGCGATGAACTTGTGCAACACGCCTTCAAACGGGCTGGCGTATTCCATGGTGGCCTTGTCGGTCTCGATATCAGCGATGGCCTTGCCGACGGTGACTTTGTCCCCTTCCTTGACGGTCCACTTGGCGAGGGTCCCCTCGGTCATGGTGTCACTGAGCTTGGGCATTTCGATGAATTTGGGCATGGCGAAAACGGGATGAGATATTCTGGATGCGAAGAGGAGGAAGAGGTATCAGCAGATGCCCAGCGCTTTGGCGACGACGACCTCAGCCGTCGGAAGCTGAATGGCCTCGAGAGGAGGACTGTAAATCGCGGGCGAATCAAGGCTGCACACACGCTGCACGGGGGCGTCGAGCTCGTCAAAGATGCGCTCCTGGATCATGTAGGCGATCTGGGCTCCAATGCCGCAGTAGGGCTTGTTTTCCTCGACATAGACAGCGCGGTGCGTCTTGGCGACGGATTCGAGAATGGTGTCCTCGTCCAGCGGGCGGATGGTGCGGAGATCGACGACTTCGGCGCTGATGCCATGCTCTTCTTCGAGGATGCGGGCGGCTTCGAGGCAGGTGATGACGGCTTTTCCGTGGGCGATCAGCGAGATGTCGGTGCCTTCGCGCTTCACATCCGCGAGGCCGAGAGGGATGAACAAATCGCCGCCGGAGATTTCGTCGTTGGAGGGGACTTCCCACTCCTCACCGTAGAGCTTCGTGCTCTCCATGAACATGACGGGGTCGTTGTCACGGATGGAGGCTTTCATAAGGCCTTTGGCGTCGTAGGCGTTGCTGGGGCAGACGCACTTCATGCCGGGGAAGTTCGCCATGATGTTCTCCGGCGTGTGGCTGTGGGTGGCACCGACGCTGGTGCCGCCATTGGCTGGACCGCGGATGACGATGGGCACATTGATCTTGCCGCCGCTCATGTAGCGCACCATGGCGCCGTTGTTCACGATCTGGTCCCAGGCGACGGTGTAGAAGCTCCAGAACATCAGCTCCATGACCGGACGCACGCCGAGCATGCTGGCACCGATGCCCATGCCGATGAAGCCGGCCTCGCTGATGGGGGTGTCCACGAGGCGTTTGTCGCCCCATTTGTCCCACAGGCCCTGGGTCACTTTGTAAGCGCCGTTGTATTGGGCGACTTCCTCCCCCATGACCACGACCATGGGGTCGCGGGCGATTTCTTCATCGAGGGCTTCACGGATGGCGTCGCGGTAGGTGATTCGGCGGGGCATGGCGGATTTTGAGGGCGCAGTAACTCGGGGAGGGAGGGGGCGGTGTCAAGCGGGGGGCTTGGCGGGGGATTCTGGGTCAGGAAGCCGAAAAAGTGCCTTGTTTAGGCCTGTTTTGTTAGGATTTCTTGATATTTTTTGGAAATGGTATTGACGAGTCCCTCAAAGTTTAGTTGAAGGAAGGCTGCAAATTCTTCTCCTGTGCCACTTCTGCTCAGTTCATTCCCCTTTTCTGGCCGCAAACTTGCTCAAAAAAGACGAGCGAAGTCCGGATCGTCTGATATTATGACGACCCCCTGCGTCATGGCCGGGGGCAAAGACTTTGCGCTTTGCATCGTATTACCCAACTAGAACGCTCAATATGGAACTCGACGGAGGCATCAAGATTTACCTGCGGGAGATCGGCAAGACTGACTTGCTGACCCCCGACCAGGAGGTCGAGCTTGCCGAACGCATCAAGCGTGGCGACCCCGAGGCCCGTTCGCACATGATCCGTGCGAATCTGCGCCTCGTCGTGAAGATCGCCCAAGATTACGCCAACTACGGCCTGCCACTTCTCGACCTCATCTCCGAAGGCAACATCGGCCTGATGAAGGCCGTGGAACGATTCGACCCGAACAAGGGTGGCAAGCTTTCAACCTACGCCGCCTGGTGGATCAAGCAGTCCATCAAGCGCGCTCTCGCCAACCAGTCCAAGACCATCCGCCTGCCCGTCCACATGGTGGACAAGATCAGCAAGATGCGTCGTGTGGCCATGGCGATGTCCGAGGAACTGGGCCGTGAACCCACCGACGACGAGTTGTCCGAGGAAATCGGCATCGACCGCGCGAAACTGAGCCAGCTCAAGGTCGCCTCCATGCGTCCGGCCTCGCTCGACGCGCCGATCAGCGACGACGACAGCACCGAGTTCGGTGAAATCGTCGGCGACGAAAACGCGCAGACGCCCTTTGACCTGCTCTCGCACAAGAACATGCACAGCCAGCTCGATGGCCTGCTGACCGTTCTCGACGAACGCGAACGCAAGATCATCGACGCCCGCTTCGGCCTTGCCGGCCAGAAGCCGCGCACGCTCGAAGAAGTCGGCCAGGAGTTCGGCGTCACCCGTGAGCGTATCCGCCAGCTTCAAAACATCGCTCTGCGCAAGCTGCGTCGTGCGCTGCAGAAGAAGGAAGACCCGATTCCAAAGGCCCTTCGCAACGCCGGCGGCAAGAAGAAGCGGAAAAAAGCCGCCGCCGCCGAAGCCGAGGACGAATAGGATCCCAACAATCACAAAGCCGGAGTCGCAAGACTCCGGCTTTTTTGTGACCCAAGTTGCCCTGTTCCTGCGGAACAGGTACGCTTGTTGCACAGCAACAAGGCTACTTTGCCACCGGCAGAAACTGCACCGCATCCGCAATCACCACCTTGTCCGCCTCCGTGCCCTCATTCGACACACGCACCCAGCCTTTGCGGCCTGCTTCAAATCGAAACGTGCCGAGCGTGCGGAAGAGACGATCATACTCGGGCTCCTGCTGCTGATTGATCACCACCTTCGTCTCACCATCGGCATGATGAATGGTCACCGGCGTCTTCGTCGAGCGCCGCACGTTGTAGCAATGAGCCAGCCTCACCTCATACCAGCCTGCTTTCGGCAGCTCCGGCGTGAACGTCACCGACTTGCTCCCCTTCCCCGCCTTCATGTCATGCAGATAACCGAGGCCGACATACGGCGGCGTGTGCGTCGAGTACTCCCACTCGCCGACGAGTTCAGCGCTCGTCTCGTCCACCACGATGCCTGGCAGCGTTGCGGGATCCGCGACGACGAACTTCACCATCTCCGGCCGGTCCACCTCGCCCGGTGCATGTTTGTTCGGCAAGGCCTTCGGATGCGGCTTGAGTGCTTCGATGGCGATTGCGGAAGCGAGAGCGATCCAAAGCATCGAGCAGAAGAAGTATCGAATCATGAGGGTGCAATCTTGAGTGATTACTTCCCCGCCTTCTCATTCAGCAAGTATCCCAGCAGATCGACAAACGTCGCTTCATCGAGCGTCTGCCCAAACGTGGGCAGCATGAGGGAGATGGGGGTGACGTCAGTCTTGGCGATGTCCTTCTTGGCGATGCGGTGCTCTTTGCCAGTGGCGTCGGCGAGGAGTTGGATCTGTCCGAGCTCGGCTTTGAGAAAGCCGGCGAAGGTGCCACCGTCCTTCATCGTGAGCGTGTGGAGATGGAAATGCGCATCGACATTGCGATTCGGGTCGAGAATGTCCTCACAGAGTCGCGCAGCACCGCGCGCGCCGATGCCATCGAGCTGCGGGCCGATGAGGCCGCCTTCGCCCTTGATCTGATGGCAGGCGGCGCAGTTCATTTTGAAGACATTGGCCCCGGTTTCGAGATCGGGCTTCGCCTTGGCAAACGCGGCGTTGCGGGCGGCGATGAGCGCGTCGAGTTGCTTCCGCTGCTCCGGTGCAACGGGCAATGGCGGTGGTGCCGGGCGTGGTGGCAGGTAGGTGGCGAGTTTTTCGCGCAAAGCGGCCGGAGCACTGTGCTGGAGCATGACGGCGAGGGTTTTGAGCGATTCGCGGGTGGTGTCAGCGCTTTGGAAATCATCCACACTGATCACGGCAGGCTCAATGCGGGTGATGCCGAGCCAGGCGTAGGCTTTGCCGTCATCGCCGTCGATGATTTCGAGGCGTACGGGCTTTCCGGCGTAGGCGGTGAGGTCGAACTCGCTGCGTCGTGCCTTGTCATCGCGTGGTGGGAAGGCGCGAGCGAGTTCGCGGCCCGATTCAGCCTCCACGACTCGAACGAGATTCTTTTCGTGCGCCTCAGCCTTTGGGAACCCGCGATGGCCGTTGATCCAGAGGGCGAGTTTAGCGGGTGCGGGGAAGGTGTTGGATTTCAGCGTGCCTGTGCGGCTTTCCTCATCGCCACCACCCTTGATCAGGCTTTGCAGCATGGTCGCCTCGATGTCGTCAGCGAGCTTGCGCGGCTGGAGAGACCACTTCGCGTCTCCGAGCATGGTCCAGGCAGGTGTGGGTTGTTTTGCGGTGGCATCAAGGAGCTGCATGGCGAGTTCTTGCGCCCAAGCGAGAAGTTCGGGCAGTGGAGGAGTGCCGCGTTCGCTAAGGCCGTCGTGGAGTGCGGTGAGGAGCGGGAGAGCGGCGGAAGGGACGGCTGAGCGGCGGGCGAGTGCGATGGCTTGCGGGAGGAGCGAGGGATCGCCGTGGCGGGCGATGTGGGTGAGGATAGCGGGCGTGATGGGGGCGGCGTTTTGCAAACGCCGGAGCAGGAAGGCGGCAGCATCTGCGGTGGGCACGGCGAGGGCGATGTCGGCAATTTGATCGCGAGCGGCGGTGTCGAGCTGGTCAAAGGCACCGGGGAGCTGGAGGTGATCGCGAATGGCGATGCGGTAAGCGAGCGAGAGGCTGGCGTCATCTGCTGGTGTCCTCTGCGCGGCTGTGATCAGGAGAGGCAAGGCTTCCACAGTGGCTTTGTCCTGAAGCTTGGCGAGGACAGCACGCTGAACGAAGGGCGGCGGGTTTTGCAAAGCGGAACGCCAATCGGCGATGTCGATCTGCGGCGGTGGCCGGCGTTTGGATGTGCCGGAAGTTTTGACGATGCGCCAGAT